>JAEPNS010000100.1 GCA_017643325.1 Alphaproteobacteria bacterium
GTGACGCCGAAGACCTTCCCCGAACGGCACTACGACAAGACGATCGACGAAAGCCTGCCGCTGCCCCGGCCGGCGGCACTGACCCTGTCCGTTGCCGACCCGCAGGTGACCGCCCTGTACCTCACGGGGCAACAGGTCGCGTTCGAACGCGACAGTTCGGGCGCGGTCATCGTGTCCTCGGACGAGGCGTGCGGGACCTTCCTGGTGTTCGCGGCCGACGACGACTGACGCCGGCCGCGAAACCGTTAGCCGACGTTCTCAGCCAGGAAGGCCAGGGTCCGGCCCATGGCTGTCTTCGCGGATTCCGGGTGGTAGGAACCGCGCCGCGAGCAGCTGAAACCGTGGCCCGCATTCTCGTAAACGAAGCTCGGAATGTCCGGATGCGCGGCCTCGACCTCGCGCACGCCGTCGAGCGGAATGCCGTGGTCCTCCTCGCCCCAGTGGAACATCACCGGGCAGTTCGGCGAGAGATCGCGGTGGGCGTGGATGTCGCCCCCGTAGTAGCAGACCGCCGCGGAGACCGGAGAGTTGGCGGCGGCAAACCACGCGACCGATCCGCCCATGCAGAAACCGACGACACCGATCTTGCCGGCGCCGTCGATCTCGGCGACCGCCGCGTTGACGTCCTTCACGACATCGTCCCAGTCGAGCGCGCCCTTGAGCGCGCGGCCCTTGGCCATGCCGTCCTCGGTAAAGTCGAGCACCGCGTCGCGCTCGTGCCGGTCGAAGAGGGCCGGCGCGATCGCGACGTAGCCTTCCTTGGCGAAGTTGTCGACGGTCTCGCGGATGTCGTCATTCACTCCGAAGATTTCCTGGATGATCACGACGCCGCCGCGCGGATCGCCTTCCGGCTCCGCCTTGTAGGCATCGAGCTCGTGTCCGTCGGCCGCGCTCAGCTTGAGGTCGGTTCCCATATCGATGTCTCCCCCTGAAAGAGATGTTGTCTTCGTTTGTATCCTAGGCCCTGGGCGTCACACGTTGAAGCGGAACAGCATGACGTCGCCATCCTTGACGACGTAGTCGCGGCCTTCCTGGCGCATCCGTCCCGCGTCCTTCGCACCCTGTTCGCCGCCATGGGCGACGTAGTCGTCGAAGGCGATGGTTTCGGCCCGGATGAACCCCTTCTGGAAGTCGGTGTGGATGCGCCCGGCGGCTTCCGGCGCTGTCGCACCCTGTGCGACGGTCCAGGCCCGCGATTCCTTCGGGCCCGCGGTGAAAAAGGTAATCAGGTGCAGGAGGTCGTAGCCGGCCCGGATCACCCGCGAAAGCCCGGTTTCCGACAGGCCGAGGCCTTCCAGGAACTCCTGCCGGTCCGCCGGATCGTCGAGCTGGGCGACCTCGGCCTCGATCTCCGCCGAGACGATCACGACCGCGGCACCGACCTCGGCCGCCATCTCCTCGACCGCACGCGTGTGGTGGTTGCCGTCGGCGGCGGATTCCTCGTCGACGTTGCAGATATAAAGCACCGGCTTGGCCGTGAGCAGCTGCAGCTGGCGGAACGCTTCGCGCTGCTCGGGCGCGATCTCGGCGGTCCGCGCCGGCTTTCCGTCCTGCAGGACCGCCATGACCGGCTGCAGCAGCGCAACGTCCGCCTTGGCGTCCTTGTCGCCGCCGCGTGCGCGCTTCTCCGCGGTTTCCGCGCGGCGCTCGATCGATTCGAGGTCGGCGAGCAGGAGTTCCGTCTCGACGATCTCCGCGTCACGCACCGGGTCGACGCTCCCCTCCACATGGGTGATCTCACCGCCGTCGAAGCAGCGCAGCACGTGGCAGACCGCGTCGACCTCCCGGATATGGGACAGGAACTTGTTTCCCAGGCCCTCGCCCTTGCTGGCACCGCGCACGAGGCCGGCGATGTCGACGAACTCGAGGTAGGTGGGAACCACGTTGGCGGATTTGGCGAGGGTTGCCAGTTCGCCCAGGCGCGGATCCGGCACGGCGACACGGCCCGCGTTGGGCTCGATGGTGCAGAACGGATAGTTGGCCGATTCTGCCTGGGCGGTGGCCGTCAACGCGTTGAACAGGGTGGACTTTCCCACATTGGGGAGGCCGACGATGCCGCAATTGAAACCCATGTCAGCCGCGCCCCTTCAGTTTGTCCATGGCACGCGCCAGCGCCTCGCCCAGTGCGGTTTCGCGCGTGTCCTTATTGCTGCCGGCGGGCGGTGCGGAGGGCCCCTTCGGCTGGCGGTCCGGGGCATTCCCGTTCTCGTCAGGCGCGCCCTGCACGGCCATCGAGACCCGGCTCATGAAATCGCTCGCTGCCCCGTCGAGGAGCGCCGGCAGTTCTTCCGCCACGGCCGCAAGTTCACGGTCCACCCATTCACGGTCCGCTTTCGAGAAATCGCCGAGCACATGCCCGGTGACCCGCGATTTTTCGCCCGGATGGCCGATGCCGAGCCGCACGCGCCAGTAGTTCCTGTCCCCGAGATGCGCATCGATGCTGCGAAGGCCGTTGTGTCCGGCGTGCCCGCCGCCCTGCTTCACGCGGACCTTACCGGCGGCGAGATCGATCTCGTCATAGATCACGATCACGTCCTCGGCCGCCAGCTTGTAGAAGCGCACGGCCTCGCCGACCGCCCGGCCGGACTCGTTCATGAAGGTCGCGGGTTTGAGCACGATCACCTTCTCGCCGGCGATCTCGCCCTCGCTCACATCGCCCTGGAACTTCGCCCGGGGCGCGGAAAGGTTGTGGCGGCGGACGATCTCGTCCGCCGCCATGAACCCGATATTGTGGCGCTGGTTCCTGTGCTTCGGCCCGGGGTTGCCCAGGCCCACGACAAGTCGCATGGCGTCGGTCTCCGACGCGAGGCGCTAGTCCTCGCTCTCGTCGCCGCCGTCGTCGCCGTCCGCTTCCTCTTCGCCGCCGTCATCCTCGGCGCCCTCGGCGTCCTCGGCATCTTCGTCCTCGGCGCCTTCCTCATCCTCGATGACGACGATGGTCGGGGCAGCGATGGTCGCGATGGTGAAGTCACGGTCGATCGTCGGTTTGACGCCGTCCGGAAGCGACACTTCCGAGATGTGGACCGCGTCGCCGACCTCGAGGCCGGTCAGGTCGACCTCGATGTCGTTCGGGATCGCGCCTGCGCGGCAGATCACCTCGACGACGTGACGCACGACGTTCAGGACGCCGCCTTCCTTCAGGCCCGGCGACGCGTCCTCGTTCATGAACGAGACGGGAATTTCCACGTTGATCTGGGTGCGCTCGGTCACGCGCAGGAAGTCCGCGTGCATGGGTGTGTCGGTGACCGGGTCGAGCTGCAGGTCGCGGCACAGGACCTGCTGTCCGTTGCCATCCACATCGATGTCGAACAGCGTCGCAAAGAAGCCGGGCTGCATGCGCGCTGCGCGCAATTCGGCCGGATCGATCGAAATGGGTTCGGGGTCCTTGTTCGCGCCATAGATCACCGCCGGGACACGTCCCTGGCGACGAGTTGCGCGGGCGGCCCCCTTGCCTACCTGCGCGCGCGATTCCGCATTAAACGATACGGTATCGGTCATGTGTTGCTCCATATGCCCGCGCCGTGCCTCCAAGGGTGCCACGGCCGGCAAGTTTCATCGGCGCGGGATGCGCCGAAACCTAGTTGAACAGACTTGAAACCGAGGCTTCGCGGCTGATCCGGTCGATCGCCTCTCCCAGGAGCGGCGCGACGGTCAGCTGACGGATGTTGCTCGCCACGCGCACCGCTTCGGTGGCCTGGATCGAATCCGTCATCACCAGGGTTTCCAGCGGAGAAGCCGCAACACGCCCGACCGCGCCCCCCGACAGGACGCCATGCGTCACGTAGGCGGCGACGGACTGGGCGCCTTGCTCCTTCAGCGCCACGGCGGCATTGCACAGCGTGCCGGCGCTATCACAGATATCGTCGACAAGGATGCAATTCCGCCCGTCGACGTCGCCGATGATGTTCATCACTTCGGAGACGCCGGCCCGTTCGCGGCGCTTATCGATGATCGCGAGATCGGCGTCAAGCCGTTTGGCGAGCCCGCGCGCCCGGACCACGCCGCCCACATCCGGCGATACGATGACCGTCTCCCCGCCGTTGATGTTCTTCTCGATGTCTTCCGAGAAGAGCGGGCCGCCGAACAGGTTGTCCACGGGGATGTCGAAGAAGCCCTGGATCTGTCCGGCGTGCAGGTCCAGCGTCAGGACCCGGTCCGCGCCGGCGCGGGTGATGAGGTTGGCCACCAGCTTGGCCGAGATCGGGGTCCGCGGGCCGGTTTTCCGGTCCTGTCGCGCGTAGCCGAAATACGGGATCACCGCCGTGATCCGCCGCGCCGAACCGCGCCGCAGCGCATCCAGCGTGACAAGCAGTTCCATAAGGTTGTCGTTCGCCGGGTAGGACGTCGACTGGACGACAAACACGTCCTCGCCCCGCACATTCTCGAGAATCTCGACGAACACTTCCATGTCCGAAAAGCGCCGGATCGAGGCGCGGGTCAGTTCGATGTTGAGATAGGCCGATATCGCCTCGGCAAGCGGACGATTGCTGTTGCACGCCAGCACTTTCATCGTCCTGCCCCCACACACCGGTGTTCCGGCGAGGCGCGTCTGCTGCGCGCCGAATCCCGTAAGATCGTCACCGGCCGGACATGGCCGGAACTCGTTTGCGGCGCGAAATTATCAATCCGAATTCGAACTGTAAATATTCCCCGCTGGGGATAATCCGGCCCGCGCAAGCGAAGCCCCGGCCACGTGTCAGTTCGCCGGGGCGTCGCCCGGGGCGGGCGGCATGAATCCCTGGCTCCAGTCGATGCGGGACACCAGTTCGGTCATGCCCGCTGCCGCTGCGACGCCGGCCTGGCGTGCAAGCTGCCCCCACTTCCGGTCGACCATCTCGCCCGGGACCGGGCTCGCCTGGTCGATCTTGCCGATCTCGGTTCCGAACGGGTCCTCGATCCGCCAGGCGATGGCGACCTCCTTGCGGGTGTCGGCCAGTTCGGTGATCCGGACGTCCGCACGCGCGATCAGGGTCTCGTCCGACGCGGCGGGAGCGGTTCGCGTCCCGAGGCCGCGGAGCGCCTGGCGCAGGGCGGTGCGCAGCCGCTCGGCATCCGCCGGGTTGGTGCCGGCGACCGGGCCCACATAGATCGGCGGCGCCCTGACCTCGCGGATGGTGGCGGTCTGCACCCAGCCCGCGACCGGGTCGGCCGCGGCCCTCGCCAGTCCCGTGATGAGTTCCGGGTCGGCGCTCGCCCAGGCCTCGATCGGGGTGCCCTCGATGATCTGTTCGTATCGGCCGATCTCGGCGCCGTCGGGGTCGAGGAGCGTCCAGGCGATCATCGCGTCATAGCCCGGGTCGATGAGGGTGCCGGTGAGGACCATGCTCGACTTGTTGCCGCCCGTGCGGGACGCGGGCACGTTGCGGTCCTGCAGGGCCGCGACCATCTGCTCGGCGAGGGCGTCGGCCGTCACCGGCGGGGCATGAGCGACCGGCTGCACGATGATGCCGCGCGCATCCGGCAGCTTCAGCAGCGCATTGGGGGTCGCGCGATCGGCCTCGAACGGGCGCGGGACGGGTTGGCACGCCGTAACGAGCGCGAGCAGGCACGCAATCAGGCTATACCGCACAGCTCACCATCAGGGCGGCCAGCGACATGAAAATCAGCATGATCAGGTAGGGCATCTTCAGGCGTCGCCGACGAGGGTGATGACCGACAGGTTCCGGCCGTAATCCGGCTCCATGCGATGGCAGCTGCGCCGGTAGCTGAAGAGGTCGTCCTGCCGGTACGTGTCCTGCCCGGTCGCGCTGGCGCGCGAGACCCCGGCAAGGTTCAGCCGGCTCAGCACATAGGCGGGCAGGTCGAACAGGTACCGGTCCGAGCCGGATTTTTCGCGAAAGAATTTCGAGTTGTCGTCATCCTGCTCGAGGAAATGATCCGGGAACTCCGGCCCGACCTCGTAGGATTCAGGCCCGATGCAGGGACCGACCGCGGCCACGATCCGCGTCCGGTCCGCGCCGCGCTCGCACATGGCCTCGACCACAGCCGCGACGACCCCGTCCCGCGCGCCGCGCCAGCCCGCATGGGCCGCGCCGATCACGCCGGCGTCCGCATCGGCCAGCAGGACCGGCGCGCAGTCCGCCGCCAGCGCACCGATGGCGACGCCGGGCCGGGTGCACACCAGCGCGTCTGCCTCGGGCGGTGTCCCGTCCCACGGCGTGTCCGCATCCACGACCCTGGCGGAGTGGACCTGGTAAAGGGTGCGCAAGCCGTCGGGCGCGATGCCCATCGCCCGGGCCACGCGCGACCTGTTTTCATGCACGTGTGCGCGGTCGTCATCCGAGCCCAGCCCGCAGTTGAGGCCGGCATAGATTCCCTCGCTGACTCCGCCGGTCCGCGAGAAGAACCCGTGCCGGATGCCCGGAGTGCGCGCCAGCGTTTCGTCGCTATAGGGGGCCAGCGACATCGATCAATCGTCCGCCGGGAATCCGGCCAGGTGTTCGATCTGCTCGTCGCCTATGGCCATGACCTTGAACAGCACGCCCATCTCCTTCGGGGATATCAGCCGGTTCAGCGCCGCGCGGATGTCCAGCGCCTGCGACACGTTCGCGCGCTTGAGTAACGCATTGGCCCGCTCGACGATCCCGAGGCGCTGGAGGAACGCGCCCTGGTCGACGGGCCCGAACACCTTCGTTCGTGCCGCGCGCGCTGTCTCTGCCACGAGCTGGAAATCGACATGTGCGGTCAGGTCGCAGTCGCCCGGAAGCTCCAGCGGATCGATCGGCCGGTGGCGTCGCACGGCCTGCATCGTCAGGCCCGTCGCGTGACGGGTGTGGCCGTAGTCGATGATGAGCGCCGCACCGCGGTTGAGGAACAGGTGGTACGCGATGTCGGAGACGGTCGCGCGCACGCTCGGCGAATATTCGAACGTGTCGCCGTCGCGTGTGCCGGAAAGCTCGCGCGCCACGCTGCCGGCGGGAAGGCCACTCGTGCGGTCCAGCGCGAAGCACAGCCGTTCGCGTTCATGGTCGAAGGCGACGACACGTTCGCACCAGCGGCCGTCGCGCTTCACATACTGGTTGACCGGCAGGGCATCGAGGAACTCGTTGGCGATGAAGATCGTCGGGGTTCGCCCGAGGTCGGGCAGGCCGGTATGCCAGGTGACGTTGTTCGCGTGCAGGGTCCGCTGCTGGATCTCCCGGAGCGTCGGGCTTGTTTCCACCAGGTGCACGCTTGCCGCCGACCGGCACGCCGGCACCTGCTGCATCGCCCGCAGGGCATCGGCCATCAGGGTCCCGCGGCCCGGGCCGAGCTCGACCAGCGCGAAGGCGCCCGGCGCCCCCAGCTTCTGCCATGTGTCGACGCACCACAGGCCGACCAGCTCCCCGAACATCTGGGAAATCTCGGGCGAGGTCGTGAAGTCGCCGGCCACGCCAAACGGGTCGCGGGTGGTGTAGTAGCCCCCGTCCGGGTCCGACAGGGCAGTCTGCATGAAGGTGGCGACGCTCACCGGGCCGTCGCGCAGGATCCGCTCGCGCAACCGTCCGAACACCGGGTTTCCGGGCGTATCCGGCGCGTCCCCGGCCTCAGGCGGAGGCGGGTTTCCGGGGTTTGGCGTCGAGCCGATCATGGGTAACGGCATAGACGATGAACACGACACCTGCAACGGCGATCGGTACCGACAGCAACTGTCCCATGGTGATGTCCCAGAACAGGAATCCGCCCTCTCCCACGTAGCTGTCCGGCTGGCGGAAGAATTCCACGAAGGTACGCGCCGCGCCGTAGCCGAACAGGAAGACCCCGGTCAGGAGTCCGGGGCGGTACCGCGCTCCCGCGAGCCTCGCCATCACCAGAAGAACGATGAACAGCACGATCCCTTCCAGCGCCGCCTCGTAGAGCTGGCTCGGATGTCGCCCGACATCCCCCCCGCCGGGGAACACCACCGCCCAGGGAACGTCCGTCGGCCGCCCGTAGAGCTCGCCGTTGATGAAGTTGGCCAGCCGCCCGAGAAACAGCCCGATGGGCGCGGCGGCGGCGACAAGGTCCGCGAGCGACAGGATGTTCACCTTGTGGCGCGTGCCGTAGAGGATGATTGCGGCGACGACGCCCAGGAGCCCGCCGTGGAACGACATCCCGCCCTGCCATACCGCGAGGATCTCGAGCGGGTTCGCGAGGTAGTAGCCCGGCTGGTAGAAGCCGACGAAGCCGAGGCGGCCGCCGACGATGACGCCGACAATCGCCCAGCTGAAGAAATCGCCGACCTGTTGTGCGGTCATCGTGGCCGGCGGCCGCCGCAGCAGCCAGACGATGTACCACCAGCCCGCCAGCAGCCCGGTGATGAAGGCGAGCGCATACCAGCGGATCACCAGCGGCCCGATCTCCAGGGCGACGGGATCGAATTCGGGGAAGGGGAGCGGTCCGTTCATGCGGGGCCGTGCCGTGGTCGGGGCGAGGATCTGCCGGTTCGCGCACTCGCATGTGGTTGCATGTGCGTCCGCGACCGGTGTTTGCGCGTCGTATCGTATCCGCCGACCCGAACCCGGTCCATTCGCGCTTGCGTGAATTGCACCCGCCCGCCCGTGCGACGGCGCGCCGCAACCGATCCGTCTTGTCCGCGTTATCCGGAGAGGCGTAACCTTTTGAAAAGGCGAAAAGGAGAGGTGACGTGCAGACACGGAACCGGATTCTGGACGACATTGCGCGGTTGACGAACGGTGCCGCCGGTGTCGCGAGCGGGCTTCGCGACGAGATCGAGGCCATGGTCCAGCAGCGTCTCGAACGCGTCCTTGCCAACCTCGACCTTGTCCGGCGCGAGGAGTTCGAGGCGGTGGAAGCCGTCGCGCTACGCGCGCGCGAGGAGCAGGAAGCGCTGGAAAAACGCGTTGCCGAGCTGGAAAAGAAGCTCGCGGCGCGCACCCGGAAAAAGCCGGCCGCGAAGTCCGGTGCAAAGGCCGACCCGAAGCCGAAGTCGCCCAAATCCTGACCCCGGCGGGGCTTTTCCCGTCATCTGCGAGAAAACCCGACTGTCCACAAGCAGGGCAGTTGCGACGCAGCGCGCCTTCGTGGGAGTGTACTTTCTGTAGTGGTTTTGAGCCGCTCGGCCCACAACATTTCGTAGCTTTCCAAGATGTTGTGGGTATTCCGGTTTTCGCCACATGGCATGCAGGAGGCCATTCCCGATGGGCAACTTGTCCCAATCCTTCGTCGGTCAGACCATGCACCCCCTCGATCTCGTCGAGGAGGCGGTCGCGTTGCGGGACTGGACGCTCGAACGTTCGGCGCGGGACGAACTCCTCGCGGAGGTCGGCGGGCGCTGGTGCGACTACCACGCCGTGTTCAACTGGATCGACGAGATCGGCGCACTGCAGCTGACCTGCGCCTTCGACGTTCGCACGCCGCCCGAACGCCGCGCGTCGGTGCACGAGTTGCTGGCGGTCCTCAACGAACGTCTCGGCATCGGGCATTTCGATGTGGGCACGGAGGACGGCCTGCCTGCCTACAGGCACGCGCTTCTCCTGCGCGGCGGATCGCTTTCGGCCGAGCAGGTCGAGGATCTCATCGACATCGCGCTGCACGAGCTCGACCGGTTCTACCCGGCCTTCCAGTATGTCGTCTGGGGCAACCAGTCGCCCCACGCCGCGATCAGTTCGATCGTCTTCGAGACGGTCGGCGAAGCCTGAACGGTTCCCGCGGTCGCTCCATGGCCGGTCCCGGATCCATCCTGCTCGTCGGTTGCGGCAAGATGGGCAGCGCCCTCATGGAAGGGTGGATCGCGCGCGGCACGCCGCCGGAAACGATCTTCGTTGTCGACCCGGCCGGACCGGCGCTGCCGGACGGCGTGCCCGGCGGCGCGTCCATCGGCGATGTGCCCGGCGGGTTTGGCCCGGCCGTC
>JAEPNS010000101.1 GCA_017643325.1 Alphaproteobacteria bacterium
GATCGGCTCGGCGCTGACGTTGATCGTCACGCTGCTGCTGTCGTTCCCCGTCGGCGTGATGGCGGCGATTTACCTCGAGGAGTTCGCGCCCAAGAACCGCTGGACCGATCTGATCGAGGTCAACATCAACAACCTGGCCGCGGTGCCCTCCATCGTATTCGGCCTCCTCGGCCTCGCCGTGTTCCTCAATTTCTTCGGCTTCCCGCGCTCCGCGCCGCTGGTCGGCGGCATGGTGCTCGCGCTCATGACGCTCCCGACGATCATCATCGCCAGCCGGGCGGCCCTGAAAGCAGTCCCGCCGTCCATCCGGGAAGCCGCGCTCGGCATGGGCGCGTCGCCGCTGCAGACGGTGACGCACCATGTGCTGCCGCTAGCAATGCCCGGAATCCTGACCGGTACGATCATCGGCATGGCGCAGGCGCTCGGCGAGACCGCGCCGCTCCTGATGATCGGCATGGTGGCGTTCATCGTCGACATTCCGGGCGGGTTCACGGATGCCGCCACGGTGCTGCCGGTACAGATTTTCCTGTGGGCGGATGCGCCCGAGCGCGCCTTTGTCGAGCGGACATCCGCGGCGATCATGGTGCTGCTGACTTTCCTGATTATCATGAACCTTCTTGCTGTACTCTTGCGCAAGAGATTCGAGAGGCGCTGGTAGGATGACGGATCCCGCGATGTCTGAAGAACAAAACCCGACGGCCCTCGACGTGGCCCTGAACGAAAACGACGACACCCAGGTCGCGCGAAAGATTCCGACCAAAGTCGACGCGCGCGACGTGGACGTGTTCTACGGCGACAAGCAGGCGCTCGAGAAGGTCACGATCGAGATTCCCGAGAACCAGGTGACGGCCTTCATCGGGCCTTCCGGTTGCGGCAAGTCGACGTTCCTGCGCTGCATCAACCGCATGAACGACACGATCGATATCTGCCGGGTCGAGGGCACCATCGAGATCGACGGGCAGGACATCTACGACCGCGACATCGACGTGGTGCAGCTGCGCGCCCGGGTCGGGATGGTGTTCCAGAAGCCGAACCCGTTCCCGAAGTCGATCTACGACAATATCGCCTACGGCCCGCGAATCCACGGCATGGTTTCCGGCAAGGTCGACACTGACGACCTGGTGGAGTCGAGCCTGCGCCGGGCGGGTCTCTGGGACGAGGTCAAGGACCGCCTGAGCGAACCGGGGACAGGGCTGTCGGGCGGCCAGCAGCAGCGCCTGTGCATCGCGCGCGCCATTGCCGTGAGCCCCGAGGTGATCCTCATGGACGAGCCCTGCTCCGCACTCGACCCGATCGCAACGGCGCGGATCGAGGAGCTGATGGACGAGCTGCGCCAGAACTTCACGATCGTGATCGTCACCCATTCGATGCAGCAGGCCGCGCGGGTCAGCCAGAAGACCGCCTTCTTCCACCTCGGAATCCTGGTGGAACAAGGCAACACCGAGCAGATCTTCACGAATCCCGAGGACGAACGCACCCAGGACTACATCACGGGCCGCTTCGGCTGACCGTTCGCCCGCGATATGCCCCGAAAGGCAGAACTGCGATGACCACGGACCACATCGTCAAATCCTTCGATGACGAACTCAACCGGCTGAGCGACCTGATCAGTCGGATGGGGGGGCTCGCCGAACAGCAGATCGAGCGCGCCATCGAGTCGCTGCAGAAGCGCAACACGGAAGAAGCCACGCAGGCGATCGAGGACGACGTCCACATCGACGAGCTGCAGGCCGAGATCGAGGAACTGGCGGTCCAGATGATCGTGCGCCGCCAGCCGCTTGCCGCGGACCTTCGCCACACGGTCGCGGGCCTGAAAGTCGCACCGCTTCTCGAGCGGATCGGCGACTACGCCAAGAACATCGCGCGCCGCACACTGGCATTGAACCAGTCGCCCCCCATAAAGCCGCTGTTCACGATCCCGCGGATGGGCCGCATGGCGCGTACCATGGTGCAGGACGTGCTCGACGCACTGTCGAACAACGACGTCGAAAAGGCGCGCGCGGTCTGGGAGCGGGACGCCGAACTCGACGACATGTACGACAGCCTGTTCCGCGAAATGCTGACCTACATGATGGAAGACCCGCGCAACATCACGCCCTGCACGCACCTGCTGTTCGTGGCGCGAAACATCGAGCGCATCGGCGACATCGCGACCAATATCGCCGAGATCGTGCATTACCAGGTGGAAGGCGAGCCCCTGTCAGAAAGCCGCCCGAAGGCCGACGAGGCCAGCGTCACGGTGGTGGAACCCGAGTAGAGCCGGAGAACCCGAGGAGCCATGAGCAACCTCCAGCCCAGTGTCCTGATCGTCGAGGACGAGCCGCCGCTCGTCGAGCTTCTGTCCTACAATCTCGAGAAGGCCGGCTTCCGCCCGCGCATCGCGCGCGACGGCGACGAGGCGATCCTCGCGGTGGAGGAGAACCAGCCGGACCTCGTGCTGCTCGACTGGATGCTGCCCTACGTGTCCGGCATCGAGATCTGCCGGCGCATCCGCCGCAATCCGGACACACGCGACCTGCCGATCATCATCCTCACCGCGCGTGGCGAGGAGGACGACCGGATCCGCGGCCTCGATGCCGGCGCCGACGACTATGTCGTGAAGCCCTTCTCGCCGAGCGAACTCGTCGCGCGGGTCCGCGCCGTCCTGCGCCGCACCCGCCCGGCCTTCGACGCGGACACGCTGACCTACGGCGACATCTCCATGGACCTGACCACCCACCGGGTCAGCCGCGCGGACGAGCCGATCGACCTCGGGCCAACCGAGTTCCGGCTGCTGCGCTTCCTCATGGAGCATCCCGGCCGTGTCTTCTCGCGCGAGCAGCTCCTCGATTCGGTCTGGGGCCACGACGCCTATATCGAGCCGCGCACCGTCGACGTCCATATCCGCCGCCTGCGCAAGGCGATGAACCTGCCGGGCACGGACGACCTGATCCGCACGGTGCGGTCCGCCGGATACGCCCTCGACCTGAACGAGCAGGCCGCCTGACGCCGCCGGCCGGACGGGTCGCGCTGGCACGATTCCGGCGCACTTGCGTTACACTGCTGACCCGAATTTGGACTCATTCCTGCGCCCAGGATGATCCGGGTTCGCAACCAGCGGGACAAAGGATTGTCATGACCGTTACCCCGTCGATCCGGCGTTTGTCGCTCGTCGCCGCCTGCGCGCTGTTCCTGGCCGCCGGACAGGCCCGCGCCGAGCCGTCCCACGCCATCGCCATGCTGGGCGACCCGAAATACCCCGCCGGCTTCACCCATTTCGACTATGTGAACCCCGACGCGCCGAAGGGCGGCAGCCTGCGGCTGCATGCGCTCGGCGCGTTCGACTCGCTCATTCCCTACATCGTGCGCGGCAAGCCCGCCGCGGGCCTGCACCACGGCTCGGGCATGTATTTCGAGACTCTGGCCGCGCGCGCGCGTGACGAACCGTTCACGCTCTACGGCCTGCTCGCCGAGACCATCGAGACGCCCGCGGACCGGACCTGGGTGGAATTCACCCTGCGCCCCGAGGCGCGCTTTTCCGACGGCTCGCCGGTCACGGTCGACGACGTGATCTTCAGCTGGGAGACGCTCAAGGAAAAGAGCCGCCCGAACGCGCGGGCCACCTGGTCGCGGGTGGCGGGGGTGCGGCAGACCGGGCCGCGCAGCGTGCGCTTCGATTTCGCCAACACCGACGACCGGGAGCTGCCGCTGCTGATCGCCGGCTTCATGCCGGTCCTGTCGAAGGCCTGGTGGTCCGGCCGCGAGTTCGACGCCACGACCCTGGAGCCGCCGCTGGCGAGCGGCGCCTACGTGATCGCTGAGGTGGACCCGGGCCGGTCGATCACCTTCCGCCGCAACCCCGACTACTGGGGCAACGGCCTGCCGGTCAACGCCGGGCGGCACAATTTCGACGAGATCCGCTACGACTATTTCCGTGATGCCTCGGTCGCGCTCGAGGCGTTCAAGGCCGGCGACTACGACCTGCGCGTCGAGGGCGATGCGACGCGCTGGGCGACCCAGTACGATTTCCCGGCCGTTGCCGACGGGCGCGTGGAGCGTACGGTGCTGGAGACCGGGACGCCGTCGGGCCTGAGCGCGCTCACCTTCAACCTGCGCAAGCAGAAGTTCCGGGACATGCGCGTGCGCGACGCGCTGATCCACGCCTTCGACTTCGAGTGGCTCAACAGGGCGCTCCTGCACGGCGGCTACGCCCGCACGGCGAGCATGTTCACCGGCTCCGACATGGCGCCGGCGGGGCCGCCGGACGGACCCGAGCTGGCCCTGCTGGAACCGTGGCGCGGGCAGATCCCCGACGCGGTCTTCGGCCCGCCCTACCGCCCGCCGGTCACCGACGGTTCGGGCCGGCCGCGCGCGAACCTGAAACACGCCGCGGCGCTGCTGGACGAGGCGGGCTGGCGCATCGTCGACGGCGCCCGGCGGAACGAGGCCGGCGAGCCCTTCCAGATCGAGATCACGATCCGCCGCCCCTCGAACGAGAAGATCGCGCTCGCCTACGCGCGCAACCTCAAGCGCCTGGGCATCGAGGCCGCGGTGCGGCTGGTCGAGTCGGCACAGTTCCAGGGGCTAATCGACACCTATGATTTCGACATGGTGTTCGGCTTCTGGGGTGTCTCGCTGTCGCCCGGCAACGAGCAGCAGAACTACTGGAGCTCGCGCACGGCCGACCTGCCGGGCGGGCGCAACTGGGCCGGGGTGGCCGACCCGGCGATCGACGCCATGATCGCCGCGCTCGGGGCGGCGCAGACCCGCGAGGAACTGGTGGCCGCCGCGCGCGCGCTCGACCGGATCCTCATGTGGAACCGCTACGTGCTGCCGCTGTACCACGACCCGGGCCAGCGGATCGCCCGCTGGACCCGCGTCGCGCAGCCGGACGTGATCCCGGTCTACGGCCTGCAGGTGCAGACGATGTGGGAAGCCGCCCCCCGCTAGGAACGCGAACGCGACACGTCAGCCGTCGAGTTTCCCGGCCACGAGGTCGGCGAGCTTCACCCGCGGGCGCGGACCCACATGGGCGATCACCTCGGCGGCCGCGATGCCGCCGATCCGCGCGCAGGCCGCGAGGTCCCGCCCCGCCGTCAGCCCGTACAGGAAGCCCGCCGCGAACTGGTCGCCCGCGCCGGTGGTGTCGACGACCTTGTCCACCGGCTGCGCATCGATGACATGCACCTCGTCGCCGGACACCACGACCGCGCCCTTTTCCGAGCGCGTGAGGGCGGCGATCCGGCAGTCCTCGCGCACATGCTGCAGCGCCGCGTCGAAATCCGGCACCTGGTAGAGCGAGGTGATCTCGTCCTCGTTGGCGAACAGCACGTCGACATGTCCGCTCACGAAGTCGCGGAACGAATCCCGGTGCCGGTCGACGCAGAACGGGTCCGACAGGCTGAGCGAGACGAGCCGGTCGTGCTTCGCCGCAAAGCCGGCTGCGGCCAGGAAGGCCTCCTTCGCCTCGTCCCGGTCCCAGAGATAGCCCTCCAGGTAGGTCACCTTCGCGCGCGCCACCTGCGCCTCGTCGATATCTTCCGGCCCGAGGTTCACGCTCGCGCCGAGAAAGGTGTTCATCGTCCGCTGGGCGTCCGGGGTGATGAGGATCAGGCAGCGCGCCGTCGGCGGGCCGTCCGTGGCGGCCGGGGTCGCGTATTCCACGCCGATCGAGCGGATGTCGTGGGTGAAGATGTCGCCGAGCTGGTCGTCGCGCACCCGGCCGACGAAGGCGCAGCGCGCATCGAGCGAGGCGAGGCCCGCCGCCGTGTTGCCCGCCGACCCGCCGGAGGTTTCCACGCCCGGCGCCATGCGCGCGTACAGCGCCTCGGCCTGCTCCGCGTCGATCAGGGCCATCGTGCCCTTGACCATGCCGAGCTCCTCGATGGTCGCGTCGTCGGTCTGGCTGAGCACATCGACAATGGCGTTGCCGACGCAAAGGACATCGAGCTCGCCGTTCTGGGGCGCGGTTTCGGTCATGGGAACTCCGGGACGGGAATGAATTCGCGCTGGATGCGCGGAGGCGAGTATAGCGGCGACACGCGCCCAGACAATCCGGGCCCGGAAGCCCGGATTCCCGTGGCCATCGCACCGCGCAGCGGGTAAGACTCGAACCCATGATCTCCGCATTCTTCAAGGCGCTCGGTGACCTCGGCAGCCCGCGCTTCCGCTCCGTGCTCTGGCAGACCGTGTTCCTCAGCCTCGTCACGGCCATCCTGCTGTGGACCGTTATCAGCTGGCTCCTGTTCAGCACCGAAGTGGTCGGCGACCTGCCATGGGTCGGCGGCGCGGTGGAGGTCTTCGCGGACGTGTTCGGCTCGGTGGCCGCCTTCGCGCTGATGATCCTGCTGCTGCCGGCCTTCCTCGGCCTGTATGCGAGCTTCTATATCGAGACGATCTGCCGCGCCGTGGAGGCACGCCACTATTCCGCGCTCCCGCCGCCGCGCGAACAGGGCATCACCGAAGCGATCTGGGTCGGCATCAAGTTCGGCCTGCTGCTGATCGCGCTCAACCTGCTCCTGCTTCCCCTGCTGCTGCTCGGGCCGCTCTATTTCATCGCCGCGTGGGGCGTGAACGGCTACCTGCTCGGCCGGGAATATCTCGAGATGGTCGGTTTCCGGCGCATGTCGCCGGCCGAACTGCGCGAATTCCGGCTCCGGCACCGCAGCACGGTGTACTTCGCGGGGCTGGTGTTCGCGTTCATCGCGACGGTCCCGATCCTCAACCTGCTGCTGCCGCTGTTCGGCACTGCGATGATGTTGCACGTGTACGAACGCCAGCGAACCCGATAGCAACACTCAAAGCCAACGATTCCAGCAGGTTGAAGAATATTCTGTACAACCCGCTCAAGATTTCGTACCGAAACAACTGAGAATTGCAGAATTTTCGACCTGTCCTCATGTGACATCGGAAGTTCATGGTTCTCGGGGGCGACAATAATGGGGGCGAGACCATGAGCGCTGACACCGATCAGGACGACGAACGGTCCGACCTGGACCTGAGCTTCCTCGACCGCCAGCCCGTGCGGGCGGCGGACATTCCGAACCTGAACGACCGCGGCGAGCGGTCCGACGACCCCGAACCGCGCATGCGCGGCGGCGGGCCGGACGCCAAGACGCTGACGGTCGCGCGCGACATCGCGCTGAAGGGCGACATCACCGAGTGCGACTCCCTCGTCGTCGAGGGCCGCATCGACGCGACGCTGAACGAGGCGCGGGCCCTCGAAATCGCGCGCGGCGGCCGGTTCACGGGCACGGCCCGTGTGCAGACCGCCACCATCAGCGGCCGGTTCGACGGCGACCTGGACGTGGCGCGCGAGCTGCGGATCACCGCATCGGGCAAGGTCACCGGGAACGTGACCTACGGCCGGCTCGAGATCGAGCAGGGCGGCGAGGTCTTGGGAGACGTCAAGATCCATGCGTAGCCTCTACAGCGACGGGCCGTCGCGCATCGCGCTGGTCGCCGCAGCGATCGTCGCGCTGCTGATCAGCACCTTTTTCCTGTCGGCCTGAGGCATGGCCGGCCGCCGGATTCTTCTGCTTGCCCTCGCCGCGGCGCTCGCCGGATGTTCGGCCGGCGGCGCCGGCCCGCAGGACAACCGATCCACGTCGGCCCGCGCGGCCACCCCCGCACAGAGCACCGCACCGGCCCGGCCCCGCGCCGACCTACAGGACCTTCTCGACGCGGATGAGGCGCGCGTGGACGGCTACCTCGGCCGGCCCCGGATCGTGCGCAACGAGGGGGCGGGCGAGATGCGCATGTACCGCAGCGAGGCCTGCGTGGTGCATGTATTCCTGTTCCCGCGCGCGGGCCGCCTGACGGCAGCGCATGTCGAAGCGCGCGCCGGCAACCGCCGTCTCGACCCCGACCAGACCGACGCCTGCATCGCCAGCTTTTCATAGCGGCGCCTATTCGGCCGTCGTCTTCGCCTTGTAGGTGCACAGGTCGGCCACCCGGCACGCCGGGCAGTCCGGCTTGCGCGCCTTGCAGACATAGCGCCCGTGCAGGATCAGCCAGTGATGGGCGTGGCGCATGTAGGCGTCCGGCACCCGCTTCACCAGCTTGTCCTCCACGGCGCGCACGTTCTTGCCCGGCGCCAGGCCCGTGCGGTTCGACAGGCGGAAGATATGCGTGTCGACGGCCATCGTGTGTTCCCCGAACGCCGTGTTCAGCACCACGTTCGCCGTCTTCCGCCCGACACCGGGCAGCGCCTCCAGCGCCGCGCGGTCGCGCGGGACCTCGCCGTCATGCTCCTCGACCAGCTTCCGGCTGAGCGCGATCACGTTCTTCGCCTTGTTGCGGAACAGGCCGATCGTGCGGATATGCCGGATCAGTTCGTCCTCGCCGAGGGCGAGCATCTTCTGCGGGGTGTCGACGGTCTTGAACAGCTCCGACGTCGCCTTGTTCACGCCCGCGTCGGTGGCCTGGGCGGACAGGACGACAGCGACCAGAAGCGTGTAGGTGTTCCTGTAGTCGAGCTCGGTCTGCGGCTCGGGATTCGCCGCCGACAGGCGGGCGAAAAACTCCTCGATCTGGTCTTTTTTCATCTGCGCCATGGCGCGCCCAATGTAGCGGGATTCGGACCCGGCTGCGACAAAGCGCAGCTAGGCAGCGGCGCGCCGCCGCTCTAGGATTTCGGCCATGGAACATGCCGAAAAGGACCCTCTGTTCGACGCGGTGCTCTACCCGCACCGCAGCCTGTCGCCGCGCGGCGTGCGGCGGCTGATCGTCGGCGTCGGCGGCGCGCTGACACTCGTCGCGCTGTATTTCACCGCGCTGGGCGCCTGGCCCGTGCTGCCCTTCTTCGGCTGCGAGTTGCTGCTCCTGGTCTGGGCGTTCCGCGCCAACGCGCGCGACGGACGCATGTTCGAGCGCCTGCGGCTGACCCCGGAAGAACTCACCGTCGCGCACGTGCGCCCGTCCGGCCGCGAGCACCGGCACCGCTTCGCGCCGCCGCACTGGCTGTCGGTCGATCTCGAATCCCGGCCCGGCGGTGACAACGCGCTCTGGCTTGCCAGCCACGGGCGCTCGCTCCAGGTCGGGCGCTTCCTGACCCCGGAAGAGCGCACGGACCTCGCGGACGCGCTGCGCGATGCGCTGCGCCAGTTGCGGGGGAACGCGGGGCCTGCGACCCGGGGCTAGTCGCCCATCCCCAGGACGTCTGCCATCGCATAGAAGCCGGGTGCCCGCCCCCGGGTCCACAAGGCTGCGCGCACGGCCCCGCGCGCGAAAATGCCCCGGTCGGTGGCGCGGTGGGTGAGCTCAATGCGCTCGCCGGCGCCGGCGAACACCACCGTGTGCTCGCCCACCACGTCGCCCCCGCGCAGCGTCGCGAAGCCGATCCGCCCGCGCCCGCGTTCGCCGGTGATGCCCTCGCGCGAGAGCAGCTTCTCGGCGTCGAAATCGACCCCGCGCCCGGCCGCGGCCGCCTCGCCGAGGCTCAATGCCGTTCCCGATGGCGCGTCGATCTTGTGCCGGTGGTGCATCTCGACGATCTCGATGTCGAAATCCGGGTCGAGCGCGCGCGCAACCTGCCTGGTGAGCGCGAACAGCAGGTTGACGCCGCTCGACATGTTCGACGCCCAGACCACCGGGACCTGCTCCGACGCTGACTGAAGCGCCGCGCGGTGGGACTCCTCGAGGCCGGTGGTGCCCGCGACCAGCGCGCAGCCGTGCTCGCCCGCCAGTGCCGCGTGGGCCGCC
>JAEPNS010000102.1:0-7204 GCA_017643325.1 Alphaproteobacteria bacterium
GTCGAGGCGGGGGCGAGGCTCGGTGCGCGCGTGACGGTCGGCGCCGGCGCGGTGGTCGGACGCGGCGTGTCGGTCGGCGACGGGACGTCCATCGGGGCGAATGCCAGCCTCAGCCACTGCGACATCGGTGCGCGGTGCCAGATTCACGACGGTGCGCGCATCGGAACGCGGGGGTTCGGGTTCGACATGTCGCCCGAAGGTCATCTCGACGTTCCGCAGCTCGGCCGCGTGATCGTCGGCGACGAGGTCGAGATCGGCGCCAACTCGACAATCGACCGAGGGTCCGGCCCGGACACCGTTATCGGCGACGGGTGCAAGATTGATAATCTGGTACAGATCGGGCACAACGTCCGCATGGGGCAGGGCTGTGTTGTCGTGGCACAAGCCGGTGTCGCGGGCAGTGCAACCTTGCAGGACTTCGTCGTCCTGGCTGCCCAATCGGGGGTCGGCGGACACCTGACGATTGCGCCGGGAACGCAGCTCGCGGCGCGCAGCGGCATCATGCGTGATACGGAACCCGGCGCGAAACTGGCCGGCAACCCGGCCATCCCCGCGAAGGAATATTTTCGGCAGATGGCGGTGCTGGCCAAACTCGCGAAGGACCGCAACCGCCAGGATTAGGATCGGCGCGGAACGTCTCGGATGGATACGAAAGTCGAACAGATCCAGTTGAACGACAACGCTCGCAGCGAAGTCGACATCCTCGAGGTGATGGAGATGATTCCCCATCGCCAGCCCTTCCTGATGATCGACCGCGTGGAGGACATCGTCGTCCGGCAGAGCGCGACGGGTATCAAGAACGTCACCATCAACGAGCCGTTTTTCCTGGGTCATTTTCCGGTGCGTCCGGTCATGCCGGGTGTGCTGATCGTCGAGGCGATGGCGCAGACGGCCGCGGTCCTCGTGGTCGAGACTCTCGGCGAGGAAGCGCTTGGCAAGCTCGTCTATTTCATGACCGTCGACAACGCCCGGTTCCGCAAGCCGGTCGTGCCGGGCGACCAGCTCAAGCTGCACGTGACGATCCAGCGCAACCGCGGGAACGTCTGGAAGTTCAATGGCGAGGCCAAGGTCGGGGACGTCACCGTCGCCGAAGGCACGTTTTCCGCCATGATCATGGATTCCTGAATGAGCGGCGTGCATCCGACCGCCGTCGTCGAAGACGGCGCGCAACTCGGCGGAAATGTTGAAATCGGTCCCTACTGCGTCGTCGGCGCGGATGTGTCGCTGGGCGACGGGGTGCGCCTGCACAGCCACGTGGTCGTGGGCGGGCGCACGCGGATCGGCGCGCAGACGGAGATATTCCCGTTCGCGTCCATCGGCCTGGCACCGCAGGACCTGAAGTACGGCGGCGAGAAATCCGAACTCGTCATCGGCGAACGCGTGCGTATCCGCGAGCATGTCACCATGAACCCCGGCACCGAGGGCGGGGGCATGCTGACGCAGGTCGGCGACGACTGCCTGTTCATGGTGGGGTCCCACGTGGCCCACGACTGTATCGTCGGCAACAGCGTGATCCTGGCGAACAACGCCACCCTGGCGGGGCATGTGGAGGTCGGCGACTTCGCGATCATCGGCGGCCTGTCGGCCGTCCACCAGTTCGTCCGCATCGGTGCGCACGCGATGATCGGCGGCATGTCGGGCGTCGAGCATGACCTGATCCCGTTCGGCTCGGCCATGGGCGAACGCGCGCGGCTGCGCGGGCTGAATCTCGTCGGGCTCCAGCGGCGCGATTTCTCGCGCGACGAGATCACCAACCTGCGCACCGCCTACCGGCTCCTGTTCGCGCAGGAAGGCACGATGCAGGAACGCATCGACGACGTGGTGTCGATGTATGGCGGCGACGAGGGCGTGATGGAAATCGTCGAGTTCGTGCGCTCGGATTCCTCGCGCGCCATCCTGCAACCCAAATCCGCAAATGGCGCCTAAGGTCGGCATTCTCGCCGGCGGAGGGCCCTTGCCCGGCTACCTGGTGGATGCCTGCCGTTCCAGCGGGCGCGATGTCTTCGTGATCGCGTTCGAGGGACAGGCGGACCCCCGGGTCGTCGAGGCCGCGCCGCACGCCTGGGTCCGCCTCGGGGCGGCGGGCGAGGCACTCGACCGGCTGCGCGCGGAGGCCGTCGAGGAAATCGTGATGGCGGGACCCGTGACGCGGCCGACCTGGCGCGAGCTCCGGCCCGACCGCCGCGCGGCGAAGTTCCTCGGCCGCGGCCTCCTCAACAAGGGCGATGACGGCCTTCTGGGCGCGATCGTTCGCGCGCTGGAGGAGGAAGAGGGATTCCGCGTCATCGGCGCGGACGACCTGCTGGACGACCTGCAGGCGACAGCGGGGCCGTTCGGGGCGTACGGCCCCGACGAGGATTCGACAGCGGATATCGAGCAGGGCGTGCGGGTGCTCCACACCACGGGGCCGCTCGACATCGGACAGGCCGTCATCGTCCAGCAGGGGATCGTGCTCGGCCTCGAGGCGGCCGAGGGCACGCGCGGCCTGATCGAGCGTTGCGCCGGCCTGCGCCGCGAGGGACGCGGCGGGGTGCTGGTCAAGCTGCCCAAGCCCGGCCAGGAGACCCGCGCCGACATGCCGTCGATCGGGCCGGAGACGCTGCGTGCCGCCGCCGCGTCCGGCCTCGCCGGTATCGCGGTTGCAACGGGGGCTACGCTGGTGTTCGAGCGCGACGAGGTCGTGCGTTTGGCCGACGAACACGGGCTGTTCGTCGTCGGGATCGCGCCCTCGGATATCGTCGCGGGATACGCGTCCGGTTCATGAGCGGATCCGCGACAGGCGACGACACGAACGAAAAGCTGCACGTCTACCTGATCGCCGGCGAGCCGTCGGGCGACGTCATCGGCGCGCGCCTCATCGAGGCCCTGCGCGCGGGCGGCGGCGTCCGGCTGTCGGGCGTGGGCGGGCCCGAAATGGCGCGTGCGGGCCTCGAGAGCCTGTTTCCCTATGGCGAGCTCGCGATCATGGGCCTGACCGAGGTGCTGCCCAGCGTGCCCCGTATCCTGGGGCGCATGCGAAGCGTCGCACGCCATATCGGGGAGGTGCGGCCCGACGTCATCGTCACGATCGATTCCCCGGGGTTCGTCTTCGGCGTGATCCGGCGCCTCGCCTCGCGCGACTGCCCGCGGGTCCACTACGTCGCGCCGACGATCTGGGCGTGGCGGGCCGGGCGCGTGAAGAAGTTCCGGCGCCATTTCGACCACCTGCTGGCGCTGTTCCCCTTCGAGCCGCCGCTGTTCGAGGCGGCGGGGCTGGCCTGCACCTTCGTCGGCCACCCCGCGGCCGAGGGCGACGTGGCATCGGGCGACGGCGCCGGGTTCCGGGCGCGCCACGGAATATGGGCCGACGACACGCTGTTGTGCCTGCTGCCGGGCAGCCGGCGGGGAGAGGTCTCCAAACTCGCGCCGGTCGCGGAAGAGGTGGTCACGACCCTGCTCGCCGAACACCCGGATCTGCGGATCGTCATCCCGGCCGCGCCGAATGTGCGCGCGGACATCGACCGGTTCGCGGCACGCCTCGGCGACGCGGTGCTCGTGGTCGACGGAACAACGGAACGCTACGACGCATTCGCGGCGTCGGACCTCGCGCTGGCCGCCTCGGGCACCGTGACCCTCGAACTCGCCTATGCGGGCGTCCCGACGGTCGTGATGTACCGCGTCGGCCGCCTGACCGGGGAAATCGCCCGCCGCATGATCCGGGTTCGCTACGCCTCGATCGTGAACATCGTCGCCGAGCGGGAGGTCTTCCCGGAATTCCTGCAGTCGCGTTGCGAGCCCGGTCCGATCTCCTCGGCCGTCCTGGCGCTTTTGAGCCAGCCGGAAAAGGCGGCGGAGATCGGGCGCGCCGCGTCCGGAATCGCGCGCGATGTGTCCGGGCAGGACGGGAAGCCAAGCATGCGTGCCGCGGAGACGATCCGCTCGATTGTCGCGACGTGGCGCAGCCGCTAAGACTAGGACAACACGCCCAACGAGGAATTCCAGATGTCCGCCAGCGACGACTTCCGAATGCTCCACACCATGGTCCGGGTGAAGGACCAGGAGAAATCCATCGACTTCTACACGCGCCTGCTCGGCATGAAGGTGCTGCGCCAGAAGGATTACGAGGGCGGGCGTTTCACCAACACCTTCGTCGGCTATGGCGACGAAAGTGAGCACACGGTTCTCGAGCTCACCTACAACTGGGACCAGGAGGAGCCGTATTCCCACGGATCGGGATACGGCCATATCGCGCTGGGCGTGCCGGACATCTACGCCACCTGCGAGCAGCTCAAGTCCGAGGGCGTGAACATCACCCGCGAGCCGGGCCCGATGAAGCACGGCACCACCGTGATCGCCTTCATCGAGGACCCGGACGGCTACAAGATCGAGCTGATCGAGACCGGGAGCATGTCGTGAGCGGCGAGAAACGCACAGCGGCGGAGATGATCGTCGATCCGGCGTCGCTGCCGGTCGAGTCCGCAACACCCTATCCGGCGGTGCATGCGGACCAGGTGCGGGGCCGGCACCGCCAGCGCCTGTCGCCGGCACTGGGGCTCACCAAGTTCGGGGTGAACCTCCTGCGCGTCGAGCCGGGCGCCCAGTCGTCGGCGCGCCACTGGCACTCGAAACAGGACGAGTTCGTCTACGTGCTCGAGGGCGAGGTGGTGCTGGTGTCCGACGAGGGCGAGACCCCGCTCAAGGCGGGGATGGCCGCGGGGTTTCCCGGCGGCAACCCGAACGGGCACACGATCGCCAACCGCAGCGACGCGGATGCCTATGTGCTGGAGGTGGGCGACCGTCCGTCCGAGGAGGACGTGACCTATCCCGACATCGACATGGCGAACGCCGTGCGCGGCGGCAAGCCTCACTTCACCCGCAAGGACGGCTCGGGGTTCTAATCAGGCCAGAAGCGCGAGAACCGCGAACAGCACCGCCAGGCAGATCACGGCGGCGAGCCATCGCCGGCGAAAGGCGGGCGGCGTCTCGTCGGCGGAACGGCGGCCGGTCACCGGCGCCCACCTCTCGTCGATCGCCACATAGTCCGGATCAGATGACGTTTTGCTCCGGTCTTTTCGTGTTTTCCCGTCTCGTCCGGACAAGCAGGGCTACCGCTTGTCGACGGGCACGTACTCGCGTTCGGTCTGGCCGAGGAAGAGCTGGCGCGGGCGGCCGATGCGCTGCGCCGGGTCCTCGATCATTTCCTTCCACTGGGCGATCCAGCCGACGGTGCGCGCGAGCGCGAACAGGACCGTGAACATCTCGGTCGGGAAGCCGATCGCCTTCAGGATGATGCCCGAGTAGAAGTCGACGTTCGGGAACAGCTTGCGCTCGGCGAAATACTCGTCCTCGAGCGCGATCTTCTCCAGTTCCATGGCCAGTTCGAGGAGCGGGTCGTTGCGCGCGCCGAGTTCCTCGAGGACCTCGTCCGCGGACTGCTTCAGGACGCCCGCGCGCGGGTCGTAGTTCTTGTACACGCGGTGGCCGAAGCCCATCAGGCGGAAGGGGTCGTCCTTGTCCTTCGCACGCTCCAGGAATTCCGGAATGTTCTTCTTGTCGCCGATCTGGTCGAGCATCTCGAGAACGGCCTGGTTCGCACCGCCATGGGCCGGGCCCCACAGGGTGGCGATGCCGGCGGCGATGCAGGCGAAGGGGTTGGCGCCCGACGAGCTCGCGAGACGCACCGTCGAGGTCGATGCGTTCTGCTCGTGGTCGGCGTGGAGGATGAAGATCCGGTCCATCGCCTTCTCGATCGCCGGGCTGAGCTCGTACTCCTCGGCCGGCACCCCGAACGTCATGCGCAGGAAGTTGCCCGCGTAGCTCATGTCGTTGCGCGGATACATGAAGGGCTGCCCGACCGAGTACTTGTAGGCCCAGGCGGCGATCGTCGGCATCTTCGCGATCAGCCGGTGGCAGGCAATCAGGCGCTGCTGCGGGTCGTTGATGTCGGTGGAGTCATGATAGAAGGCCGACATCGCGCCGACCACGCCGATCATCACGGCCATCGGGTGCGCGTCGCGGCGGAAGCCGCTGTAGAGGTTGCGCAGCTGCTCGTGGATCATCGTGTGGTTGGTGATCGTGTCCTGGAAGTCCTCCAGGTCCGCCTTGTTCGGCAGTTCCTTGTGCAGGAGCAGGTAGCAGACCTCCAGGAAGCTGCTTTTCTCGGCCAGGTCCTCGATCGAGTAGCCGCCGTGGCGCAGGATCCCGACCTCGCCGTCGATATAGGTCAGCTCGGAATCGCAGCTCGCGGTCGACGTGTAGGAGGGGTCGTAGGTGAACATGCCCGTCTCGGCATAGAGCCGGCGCACGTCGATCACGTTCGGGCCGTCGGTGCCGGCCAGCACCGGCAGTTCCACGGTCTTTCCGTCGACGGTAAGGGTCGCCGTTCCGGCGGATTTCGCTTCGGTCATACTGAATACTCCCCCGTTCGCCCCGTCCGCCGTGCGCGTCGGATGCGAGCCTGAGTTATGTTGCGGCGCACTCTAATGGCCGGATGGCCGTTCGGCAATGTTGCCGGTGGCCCCGTTATCCGGCGGTTGCGAGGCGCAGGCGCTCAAGGCTTTCGTCCCGCCCGAGCACCGCGAGAACCTCGAAAATGCCGGGAGAGACGTTGCTGCCGGTCAGGGCCGCGCGCAGGGGCTGCGCGACCTGGCCGAGCTTCAGGCCTTGCGCGTCGGCGTAGTTGCGCACCGCCGCGTCGAGTTCGCTCTCGTCCCACAATGTAACCCCGCCGAGGATTTCGGCAAGCGCCTGGAGGCGTTGCCGGGCCTCGGGGTCGTCAAGCATGGCGGCGGCCTTGTCATTGACCTCAAGCGGCGCATCTCGAAGATATAATTCAGATAAATCAACAATATCGTTGATTGTGTTTGCACGTTGCGTGAGGCCGGAAATGCCGGCTTCCAGGCGCACCTGTGCATCGGGGGAAAGGCTCTTGTCCGCGTCCCGCCGCGCGATCTCGAGGACCGCGGCGGCCAGCTCCGCCGGATCGGCCTGTTTCAGGTAGTGGGCGTTCAGGTTCAGGAGCCTGTCCATGTCGAAGCGCGCCGGGGACCGCCCCACGGCGTCGAGGTCGAACCATTCGATCGCCTGTTCGGTGGGGATGATCTCGTCATCGCCGTGCGACCATCCGAGCCGAAGCAGGTAGTTGCGCATCGCCTCGGGCAGGATTCCCTGCTCCGCATAGTGCTCGACGCCGAGCGCGCCGTGGCGTTTCGACAGTTTTGCGCCG
>JAEPNS010000102.1:7214-9643 GCA_017643325.1 Alphaproteobacteria bacterium
CGAATTCGGGCACGTCCCAGCCGCAGGCCCGGTAGAGGTGGTACTGGCGGAAGGCGTTGTTGAGGTGGTCGTCGCCGCGGATCACGTGGGTCGCGCCCATATCGTGGTCGTCGACGACCACGGCCAGCATGTAGGTCGGCGTGCCGTCGGAGCGCAGGATCACGAAATCGTCGAGCGTGTCGTTGGCGCGGGTCACGTCGCCCTGGACGTGGTCATGGATGGTGGTCTCGCCGTCCAGCGGCATCTTGATGCGCACCACGGGATCGACGCCGGCGGGCGCCTCGGACGGGTCGCGGTCGCGCCACCGGCCGTCATAGACCCGCGTCGAACCGCCGCTCGCACGCGCCTTTTCGCGCATCTCCGCCAGTTCCTCGGGCGAGCAGTAGCAGCGGTAGGCCTTGCCGGCATCGAGCAGCTGCTGCGCCACCTCCGCGTGGCGTTCAGCGTTGCGCGACTGGAACACGGGATCGCCGTCCCAGTCGAGGCCGAGCCAGGTCATGCCCTCGAAGATCTTGTCGATCGCGTCCTGGGTCGAGCGCGCACGGTCGGTGTCCTCGATCCGCAGGACAAACTTGCCGCCGTGATGCCGCGCGAACAACCAGTTGAACAGCGCCGTCCGGGCGCCGCCGATATGGAGGTAGCCGGTCGGGGAAGGGGCAAAACGCGTAACGACGGACATGGCGCGCGGGGTTCCTCGGTCATCCAGTGGGATCAGGCCTTCGTATGGACGTTGATGCGGCCTCGCGCAACCCGTCCCGGATGTCATCGGGAGAGCCGTTCGCGCCGGCCCGGTGCGGGCCGATCTCGATCAGGATCCGGGGCTGGTCCGCCTCGACCTTCTCCACGACCAGCCGCTGGACCTGGCTGTCGTCGCGCCAGACGATGCCCGAGAGCGCGTCGAGGCAGGCCTTGGCGACGTTGTCGGCGTCGATCTTCTTGCGCCGGGCGGGATCGGTCCACGGGGCCTCGATCCAGATCGAGACCGCGAACGGCTCGAAGGTCGGCCCGAGGCCGCGGTATTCCTTGCGGCACAGCTCCGCCACGGCCTTGCGCGCGGGCCCGGTGCGGGTCGCGACGCCGTCGATCTCGAAGTAGAGCCGGCCGTCCCTGCGCGCGACACGCGCACGCCCGCGCCCGATCCAGCCGTGATCGCCCGAAACCATGCCTGTGAACCTGCCTCCTGTGAAACCGCCCGGCTTGACTGCCCGCCGGGCCTGTCGGACCGTCACGCTGGATACCATGGCTGCGGACGGCACAGAAACGGCGGACGGGTTGCGCGCATGGGTGTCGGCGCGACTGTCGGCCGAACGCGAGCGCTGGGTGCTGTGGCTGCCGGTCGCGCTGGGGGCCGGCATCGGCCTGTATTTCGCGCTGCCGTTCGAACCTCTGCGGATCCTCGGCATCGTGCTCTTGGTGGCGGGCGTCGCGGCCGCCGCGCTGATGTGGCGGGTCTGGGCATTGCGGATTGTCGCCGTCGCGATCCTGGCGATGACGCTCGGCTTCGCCCTGGCCCAGTGGCGGACCCACGATGTCGCGGCGCCGGTCCTCGAGCGCACCCTGAACGCCACCGCCGTGACCGGGCAGGTGCTGAGCGTGGAGCCGGGCGTGCGCGGACCCCGGGTGGTCCTCGCCGTCGAGGCGATCGCGCGGCTCGACGGCAAACCGGTGCCCGAGCGTATCCGGCTCCGGCTCCACGGCGACGACACGGACATCCGACCCGGTGCGCGCATCCGCGTGCGCGCAAGGCTCGCGCCACCGCCGTCCGCCTCCTATCCCGGCGCGTATGATTTCTCGCGGCAGGCCTGGTACGCGCGCCTCGGCGCGGTCGGCTTCGCATTCGGGCCTGCCGAGCGGCTCGAAAGCACGATTTCTCCGGGCCTTTGGGGCCGCCTGAACGGCCTTGTCGAGGGCGCGCGGACATCCATCGCGCAACGTATCTCGACGGGGATCGACAAGCCCGCGGGGGCGGTGGCGGCGGCGCTGGCGACGGGCCTGCGCGGGGAAATCCCGGAGGAGGTGCGCGCGCAGATGCGCGATTCCGGCCTCGCCCACCTGCTCGCGATCTCGGGGCTCCACATCGGGCTGGTGGCCGGCTTCGTGTTCGCGCTCGTGCGCGGCGGGTTGGCCCTGGTGCCATCGCTCGCTTTGCGCTGGCCCCTCAAGCAGATCGCGGCCGTCGCGGCGCTCATCGCTGCCGCTGTGTACATGCTGCTGGCGGGTGCCACGGTGCCGACCCAGCGCGCCTTCGTGATGACCGCGATCGTTCTGCTTGCCGTTCTGGTCAACCGGACGGGGATCTCGCTGCGCCTGATCGCGGTCGCCGCGAGCGTCGTCCTGCTGTTGCGCCCGGAGGCCCTGCTCAGCGTCAGTTTCCAGATGTCCTTCGCCGCCGCCATCGCGCTCGTCGCGGCCTACGAGGCGTTCGCGGG
>JAEPNS010000103.1 GCA_017643325.1 Alphaproteobacteria bacterium
GCTTCCTCCTCTGGGCTCGTCCTTCTTCAGGCTCCGAACGAGCGGACAGGTTTGCCCCGTGCTGAGCCTCTCGAAGCACGGGGTTGGGGTTGCCCCCGCTAGAGATTCAGCAGCTTCGCCGCGTTCTCGCCCAGGATGGCGCGTTTCTGGTCGTCGGACAGGTCCGAGCCCATGACGTGTCCGACCGGGTCCGTCTCGGCCATGTCATAGGGATAGTCCGTGCCCATGACGACGTGGTCGGCGCCGTAGTAGCTGGCCAGGAACTCGAGCTGCTCGTTCGAGAACACGACCGTGTCGAAATAGAAGCGCTTCAGGTAATCGCCCGGGATCTTGTCCGCCGGCAGCTCGCGCTGCATGTCGCCGCGCAGCGGATGGGCATGGTCGATCCGGCCCGGATAGGCGCCGAGGAAACCGCCGCCATGCGCCAGGACGACTTTCAGGCCCGGGTGCCGGTCCATGACGCCGTCGAAGATCAGGTAGTGCACGGCCACGGTGGTCGCGAGCGGGTTGCCGATGATGTTCGAGAAATAGTGGTCGGCGAAGCGGTCGCCCTTCGCGAAGCCCGACGGATGGATGAAGATCACCGCACCCAGCTCCTCGCACTTGGCAAAGAACGGGTCGAGGCCTGCCTTGGAGAGTTCCTGCCCGGCGACGTCGGCGTTGATCTCGACGCCCTTCATGCCGAGTTCCTTCACGCAGCGCTCCAGCTCGGCCACGGCCATCTGCGGGTCCTGCAGCGGCACTGTGCCCAGCGCGACAAAGCGGTCCGGATGATCGCCCACCAGCGCCGCGAGTTTCTCGTTCACGGTCTGCGCGACCTGGCGGCCGAGGTCAGGCTCGGTCCAGTAGGCGTAGTGGTTGGGCGCAGTCGAGACGGCCTGCACGTCAACGCCGCTGGCATCCATCTCGGCCAGCCGCATCGCCGTGTCGGTGAGCTTGGGCATGATGTCCTGGTTGTGGGCGATCTGGAACTTGCGGGTCGCCTCGTTCGAGTGGAACAAAAGCGGTTCCTTCGACAGGTCCATCACATCCTTCATCAGCGCGTCGGCTTCCGGCACGTGCAGGTGGCAGTGGATATCCACCGTGCGCACCCCGAGCTTCTCGACCTTGACCGCGCCCGACGCATCGGACGGCGCCTTGTGGGCGCAAACCTCGCCCGGCGCATGATGATGACCGCATTTGAACAGCATGACGTGGTGTCCCCCCGGACGTTCGCGTTTATGGGTTGGCGGCAACCGCGGAGACCGGCCCGCCGAAGCGCGGGATTATACAGATCGGCCGCCCCGGCGGAAGCGGTCAGCCGCCCCATGCGCAGGGCGGCGGAACCTGATAGCGTATCGACCTCGATTGTCCGGTTGCCCCCGGAGGGAACACCTTGTCCGAACCGTCTGTCATCGCGCTTCACAGCGTCGACCTCGGGGTCCTGGACCCCGCGGCGGCGGCCGTCTTTTTTACCGAGACATGGGGCCTGAAGACCGTTTCGGACGACACGGACGCGGTCTGGCTCCGCGGGACAGGACCGTTTCATCACATCCTGGCGCTGCACCGGCGGCCGGGCACCGAGATCCTTCGGGTTAACCTGCTGGCACCTGACCGCACCGCGGTCGATGCCCTGCACGGGAAAGTTTCGGCAGGCGCATCCGCGCACGGTCTCTCGGAGATCACCGCACCCGCCGCGCTCGGCCAGCCGGGCGGCGGCTACGGCTTCGCCTTCCGCGATCGGGAGGGCCGGAACCTGGCCATTGTGGCGGAGATCGAGACCCACGCGGACACCGCTGACGCGGCGGACCGGCCGCGCAAACTCGCCCATGTGGTTCTCAACGCCGACGACCCGGAAGGCAGTGTCGACCTGTTCACCGACTTGCTCGGCTTTCGCGTCAGCGACCGCACGCGAATGCACAACTTCCTGCGCTGCGGCGACGCCGCTGCGGGTCCGATCGACCACCACAACATCGCCATCGGCAACGGTGGCGGCGCGAAGCTCAACCACATCGCCTTCGAGATGCCGGACCTGGAATCGGTCATGCGCGGGGCGGGCCGGTGCCGCGACGCGGGCTGGCCCATCGAGTGGGGTGTCGGCCGGCACGGGCCGGGCAACAACGTGTTCGCCTATTTCGTCGGCGTGGAGGACATCCCGATCGAGTACACCGCCGAGGTCGAGCAGGTCGACGAGAGCTATCCGACCGGGTCGCCCGACGACTGGGGATGGCCGAAGGGGCGCAGCGACCACTGGGGGATCACCGATCCGCCATCGGACAGGCTCAAGACGGCGCAGAGCCGGGTCGGCTTTGCCGCCGACAGCTTCGCGCTTTAGCGACAACAGGAAAATCCGGGAGAACGGAATGAGCGACGACAACGCCAAACGCGTGGTCACCAAGGAATTGTACGCCGTGCTGACGACGCCCTGCGTCGACAGGGACATCATGCGGGAGTCCCTGCCCGACCATCTCGAATACCAGTGCGAACTGGAAGAACGCGGCGTCATGTTCGCGGCGGGCCCGCTGTTCGACGAAGACGACGCACCGCCGCGCGCGGGCCTGATCATAATCCGGGCGGGGAGTTTCGCCGAAGCGCACGAGATCGCGAAGGCCGACCCCATGCACAAACGCGGCCTGCGGACCTACACGCTGGACAAGTGGCAGATCAACGAGGGCGGGTTCACGCTCAAGGTCGCGTTCGACGCCTGCACAGTGACGATCGACTAGTCACGCCAACCCGAAGCAGGCACCGCTTGGACAGGCGCCGCGTTTGTGCTTTGAAAAGGCTGGTTTAGAGGGAGGTACAAGATGGCATCCGGACAGTTCGGGATTTCGCAGCATGTGGAGCGGCGCGAGGACGCGCGGCTGCTGACCGGGGGCGGCGCCTATGCCGACGATACCGGCTTCGAGGGGCAGGCCTACGCAGCCTTCCTGCGCGCGCCGATCGGACACGGCGACATCAGATCCGTCGACACATCCGAGGCCGAGAACGCACCGGGCGTCATCGCTGTCTACACGGGCAAGGACCTGCAGGACGCGGGAATCGGCCCGATCCCCAACGTCACGCCCTTCCCCAATCGTGACGGGTCGGAGATGCTGCGCACCCAGCGCCCGGCCGTCGCGGTCGACGTTATCAAGCATGTGGGCGAGATCGTCGCCGTGGTGGTGGCGGAATCGACAGCGCTGGCGCAGGACGCCGTCGACCTGATCATGCTCGATGTCGATCCCCTGCCCGCCATCACCGACGTGCGCGACGCGATCAAGCCCGACGCGCCGCAGCTGCACGACCACATCCCCGGCAACGTCTGCCTCGACTTCCAGATCGGCGACGAGGCCAAGGCCAAGGCCGCGGTCGAGAACGCGGCCCATGTGGTCGAACTGACGCTCACGACCAACCGCCTGGCGGTGGCGGCGATGGAGCCGCGCAGCGCGGCGGCGAACTTTGATCCCGACGCCAACGACGGCGCCGGGTGCTACGAGCTCATCACGGGCTCACAGGGCGTGAACGCGATGCGCAACATGCTCGCGGGCGCGATCTTCGACGTGCCCCACGAGCAGATGCACGTGCGCACCAACGATGTCGGCGGCGGCTTCGGTATGAAGACGCAAGCCTATCCCGAATATGTCGCGATCCTGTTCGCGGCCAGGGCCTGCGGCAAACCGGTCAAGTGGCAGGGAACCCGCTCGGAAGCCTTCCTCGCCGACAACCAGGCCCGTGACGGCGTGATGAACGGCACCATGGCGTTCGACGAGGACGGCAAGATCCTCGGCTTCCGCGTCGACATGATCGCGGCCATGGGCGGATACCTGTCGTCGCACGGACCAGCCGCGGCGACGCGCAACGTCTGCAATTGCCTGACCGGCTGCTACGACAATCCGGCACTGGAATTCCAGGTGAAGTGCCTGATGACCAACAACATCCCCATCGGGCCCTATCGCGGCGCCGGGCGGCCCGAGGCGGCGTACATCCTCGAGCGGATGATGGACCACGCCGCGCGCCAGCTCGGAATCGACCGGGTCGAGCTGCGCCGGCGCAACTTCATCAGGCCCGAGCAGATGCCCTACACGACCTCGCTCGGGCAGGTGTACGACTCCGGCGAGTTCGAGGCGGCAATGGACAAGGCGCTCGAACTGGCCGAGTGGGACAGTTTCGAGAAACGCCGCGCGGAGAGCGAGGCCAACGGCAAGCTGCGCGGCATCGGCATCTCCTGCTTCGTGGAGACCGCGGGCGGGATGCTGCAGGAGGGCGCGAAGCTCGCCATCGGCGAGGACGGCACCGTCGAGGCGCGCCTGGCCGTCCAGTCGAACGGCCAGGGCCACGCGACCTCCTTCGCGCAGGTTGTCTCCGAGCTGCTGCAGGTGCCCTACGAGAAGGTGCGCATCATCGAGGGCGACAGCTTCCAGACCCCGGGCACAGGTTTCGCCTCGGTCGCCTCGCGCTCGATGGCGCTGGCGAGCGGCGCGATCTCGCTGACCGCCGACGCCATGATCGACAAGGGCAAGAAGCTTGCCGGGCATGTACTGGAAGCCGCCGAGGCGGACATCGAGTATGCCGACGGCATCTTCACGGTCACCGGCACCGACCGCGCGGTCGGCATCTTCGAGCTCGAAGCGAAGGCTAAAGCACTCGGCGAGCTGCCGGACGGCGTGCCGGAGAGCCTCGATTCGGAGGAGGATTTCGACTCGCCAGAGCAGACCTACCCGAACGGGTGCCACATCTGCGAGGTCGAGATCGAGCCCGAGACAGGCGTGATCGACGTGCTGAACTACGTCGCCGTCGACGACTGCGGCACGGTTATCAACCCGATGATCGTCCACGGCCAGGTCCACGGCGGCGTCGCGCAGGGCCTCGGCCAGGTGCTCGGCGAGCATGCGATCTACGACAGCGACGGCCAGCTGCTGGCGGGCTCCTTCATGGACTACTTCATGCCCCGCGCCGACGACATGCCGGACATGAAGCTCGGCTTCCATTCCGTGAAGTGCACCACGAACCCCGTGGGGGCGAAGGGTGCGGGCGAGGCCGGCACAACCGGCGCGCTGGCCGCGGGCATGAACGCGATCATCGACGCGCTCGCGGCGCGCGGCATTACCGAGTTCGACATGCCGGCCACCCCGCCGCGCGTCTGGGCGGCGCTGCACAAGAACTAGGAATCGTAGGGTCTACGCCGCTTCCAGCGGACGGGCGTCGAGCGTCTTCATGACCATGTGGACGCCGTGATAGAGCGCGATGAAGGAGCCGATTTCGATGATCTCGGCGTCCGACCAGTGCTTGTGCATCTCGTCGTAGAAGACCTTGTCGACTTTTTGTGCGTCCAGAAACATTTGTTCGGCGAATCTGAGGGCTACTTTTTCCCGTTCGGAAAAAATTTCCGAATCCTCATAGTCCTCGCAGCCGGCCTCGATCATCTCCTCGGTGAGGCCCTCGGCGATCGCCTTCTTCGAGCGCAGCGCTGAGAAATACGGATCCTCGACGAAGCGCGCGAGCTGGATGCGGATGATCTCCTTGAGCTTGTGGTCGACGTTGCCGTCGCGCAGCGAGGACAGCATCACGTCGAGCATCGGCTTGAGCTGGTCCGGCGAGCGCGCGAAAGCCCGCACGAACAGCGCGTCGGGCACGCCGAGCTCCTCGCTCTGGCGCAACAGGTCGAGAAGCTCCGGATCGGTGATCTCGGAGACGTCGAGCGGGGCGAGGCGCGACATTACTCGGCCGCCTGGCCCTGCAGCGATTCCGGCGCCGCGCCGTAGATGCGTTCCGACTCTTCCTGGCTGACCAGCCGGCCGTCGGGCGCGAACATCGGATAGAACTTGAGCGTCCCGAAAAACGTGTGAAACCCGAGATTCATGAACAGGAACATCGCAAGTTCCGCGATTTCCTCCTCCGACAGGTGCTTTTTCAGGTCCGCCCAGTCGTCGTCGCCGAACGAATCCGGGTCCGTCGAGATCTTCTCGACATAGCGCATGATCGCCTTCTCCTCGTCGGTGAAGACGGCGCTTTCCGCGTGGTTGTAGATCCCCTCGTCGAGGGCTTTTTCATCGAGGCCCTGCCGCTTCGCCGAAGCGGACCGCACGTTGCCTCAATAGCTGCAATGGGCCATGCGCGAGAGCATGACCCGGATGACCTCTTTCAGCCGGTGGCTGAGATTGCCTTCGTTGAAGGCCTTCACCCACGCCAGGTAGAACTTCTCGGCCAGGTCGACATTGTGGCCCATCACCGCGTGGAAGCCCGGATCGGGCGCACGCAGCTCGAGGGACTTCTCGATATACGGCTTCAGCTTCGTCTTCTTCAGCTCCTCGATATCGAGCAGCGTGATGTTCGCGGGCATGGGACTTCCCTTCGTTGATCGGGCGAGTATACGCAGCTCAGGCGTGTTCCTCGATGGTCTTTTTCAGGACCTGCTTGCGGTCCACGCCGGTGCGCGTCTCGACCACCTCGCCGCCCTTGATGAACAGGAGCGTCGGGAACCCGCGCACGCCGTATTTCGCGAGCAGCTCGTGGTTCTCGTCGCCGTTGACCGTTCCGATGACGACACCGGCCGGCATGTCCTCGGCAACCTGCCCCAGCACCTTCTTGAGCTGGCGGCAGGGCACGCAGGTCTCCGACCAGAAGTCGACGACCGTCAGCCCGTCGCGCGCGAGCACTTCGGCCTCGAAGTTGCTGTCATCGAATACGGCGAAATCGTCTTGGGACATGGGGTCCGGCTCCTGCGTGAATGACGCGGAAGCCTAGCAAACCGCACCGGGCGTCACAATTGACCCGGCCCTGCGTCCGGAGCGGATCCTAGCGCGCGGCGGTCTGCGGGATCGGCTTGGTCACCGCGCCGGCCCCGACGGGGCTGTCCTCTGCCGGGAGCGTCTCGATCCCGCCCGCCGGCGCCGCGCGCGTCCAGTCCCGGGTCAGGCGCATGCCGCCGTCGCGCAGATGGCTCATATAGGCCATGACCGCCCGGCTGCCCGGATGCCCGGCCGTGTCGTTGCGCTGCGCCCAGCGCTGGGCCAGCGGCGCAAGCGCGCTCGCCCACTGCTCGCGGCGGCTTTTCAGCAGCTTGATGGTGCGCAGGCCCTCGCCTTTCATCTTCTCCAGGGCCGCCGCGCCGGCCGCGCAGTAGTCGTCCGCCGCGGCCGAGACGAACGTGCCCGCCGCCTGCGAAACCGCCGCGCGCACCGCCTCCGGCAGGTCGGCGAACCGGCGCGCGTTGACCGTCACGATGTAGGGCACCTGCGACCCGAACGCGGTCCGGGTGTAGTGGTCCGCGAGCGTCTTCAGGCCGAGCCGGCGCATCTCCGTGTCCGGAAGCACGGCCCCGATCAGGACCTCCGCCTCGATCCGCGAGGCGATCAGGTCGGCCCGGATCGGCACCGGCACGGCGTCGACCCCGTCGAGCCAGCCTTCGAGCCGGTCGGCAATCCCGAGCGGCATCGCGCGCACATCACCGGCATTGCCGACCTTGCGCACCGCGATGATGTTGTAGGCATCGCTCGCGATCGGCGCGAGGTAGAGCTGGCGCGCCGCGGCAAGGGGTGCGTCCATGCCGTCGATCGTCCTGTGGACGGCGTGATACGACACCGCGACCAGGCGGCAGTTCTCGGTCGTGAACGGCATCTGGAAGGTCAGGTCCTGCAGCGGCAGCCGCTTGGCCTCGTGGTTGACGGCGACGATCCCGAACAGGCTGAGATCGTCCTCGACCGCTTCGAGCGTGCCGCCCAATTGCGACAGGGTGCCGCCGTGGGTCTCGACCCACCGCACCGCGGGGCCGCCGGTTTCCGAAAGCCTGCTGTCGACCTCCTTCTGGAACCGTTCCCGGAATATCTTCAGCGCCGCATGATTGGCCGGCAGCCCGCTCGTGACCGATAGCGTCACGTCGGCCTTGCCGGCCATGGCCGGGGAGGTTGCGAGAAGTGCGCCGCAGAGCCCTGCGGCAAACATGGTCTTCAGCATGGGGCGCCTCGTTCCTTCCTGGATCGGTTGCCGGACGTCCGATCTCCGGGCGAATGGCTGCGCGTCGGGCCGATTTTGACCGGGAAAGGTTAATCAACCCTCCACGGGCCCGGATTTCACTGTTTCAAATGCTGAAACGACAGGACCGGCCGTCTTGAGAGGGCGGGCGCGTGCATGATCTGATCGCAGCATGGAGGACCAGCCATGAAGACCATCGACATAGGCCCCGACGGCATGGCGCCGCATATCGCGCGCTTCGATGCCCTGCAGCCCAAGAAAGGCAACTACGAGGCGCTCGGCATCCCGACCGAGGCCTACGAGATGCTGACCGCGAAAACGCTCTACACCCTGCTCGCGCCTGGCGACGCCGCCGGGTCGCACCAGTTCACCGCCGTGAAGGGCCCGCCGGGCCTGTCGATCACCATCGCCGAGTGCCCGCCGGGCGACGGACCGATGCTCCACGCCCATATGGAGACCCACGAGATCTTCTTCTGCCTGAAGGGCCGGTTCGAGCTTCTCTGGGGTGACGAGGGGCAGCACCGCGACGTGCTCGAACAGTACGACATGGTGAACGTGCCGCTGGGTGTCTCGCGTGCCTTCCGGAACATCACCGACGAGAACGCGCTGCTGTTCGTCGTGATCCAGGGCACAAACCAGAACGACATCGGCTACGCCAAGTCGATCGGCGACGAGGTCGCCGAGAAATACGGCCCCGACGTGCGCGACGCGATCGAGGAACACACGTCGATGAAATTCTCCATCGGCGCCGACTGACGAGCGAAGGAAGACCGACATGAGCACACAATCCGCCGCCGAGCGCACCCCCTACAAGCGCCGCCCGGGCGAAGGCATCGAGATGGCCGCAGAAGAGGTCGAGAACTGGGTCGCACGTTTCGACGACCTGGAGCCGGACCCGGAGGCCTTCCGCGATGCCAACAACCCGGACCTGCGCCTCGGCATCCGCTGGGTGATCTCGCCGGACAACATGGCCGGCCCGGCCAAGGTGGACACGCCGCACAGCTTCCACCTCTGCTACATCCAGTCCGAACCGGGCCACCACCCGGTGCTGCACGCCCACGACTACACCGAGACCTTCATCTGCATGCGCGGCCAGTACACGATCCACTGGGGCAACGCCGGCGAGAACAAGGTTGTGCTCAACCCGTACGACACCTTCTCGGTGCCGCCGCGCCTGATGCGCTCGGTCGAGAACACCGGCACGGAGGTCGGCATGGTGATGGTGATCTACGGCGACCACCCGGACCCGAACGCCGGTATCGTGGTGCCCCAGTCGGTCATCGACGCCGACAAGGCGGCGGGTCGGGAGATCTAGGCGGCGGCCGGGGGTCGCGAGACGCTCAAGACGCCAATACTCGTCATTCCTGCGAAGGCAGGAATCCATTAACGCCGATGCCCGACCGGGCCACCGCCTGAGTCAATGGACCCCTGCGCCTGGTTTCCGCCAACGCGCAAGCGCGAGGGCGGGCGCAGGGCTGACGACCGTGGGGCGCTCACAAAAACCGTTCGCGCAGGTCGATGGTGCTTTCCTCGCCGAGGCTGTCGAAGTTCGCGTCCAGCCAGGCGTCGGCGGTGTTGCGGCCGATCTCCTTGAGGGCGCAGAGGAAGTCCCAGTCGGCATTCAGTTTCGACGAGGCGCCGAA
>JAEPNS010000104.1 GCA_017643325.1 Alphaproteobacteria bacterium
GGGACAAGCTGCCCCTGCTGCGCACCGTCATGGCGATGCGCCCGAAGACCGTGAAGTCCGCGCCCGTGCATGAGGTGGTCCTCACCGGCGATGACATCGATCTCGGCAAGCTCCCGGTGCAGACCTGCTGGCCGGGCGAGCCGGCACCGCTGATCACCTGGCCGCTGGTCGTCACGCAGGGCCCGGACCCGGACGGGAAGAAAGAGGACGCCTTCAACCTCGGCATCTACCGCATGCAGGTGACCGGCCCGAAATCCACCTACATGCGCTGGCTCAAGCACCGCGGCGGCGCACAGCATCACGCCCGCTGGAAGGCCGAGAAGCCCGAGCCCCTGCCCGCCGCCGCCGTGATCGGGGCCGACCCGGGCACCATCATCGCCGCGGTGACCCCCGTGCCGGACACGCTCTCCGAATACCAGTTCGCGGGGCTGCTGCGCGGCAAGCGGCTGGACCTGGTCGACTGCAAGACGGTGCCGCTGAAGGTCCCGGCCTCGGCCGAGATCGTGATCGAGGGCCATGTGTCGCTGGACGAATACGGCGACGAGGGGCCCTACGGCGACCACACCGGCTACTACAATTCCGTCGAACAGTTCCCGGTGTTCCACGTCAGCGCAATCACCATGCGCCGGGACCCGATCTACCTGTCGACATTTACCGGCCGGCCGCCCGATGAACCCTCCGTTCTGGGCGAGGCGCTCAACGACGTCTTCGTGCCGCTGCTGCGCCAGGCGTTCCCGGAGATCGTCGATTTCTGGCTGCCGCCCGAGGGCTGTTCCTACCGGATCGCGGTGGTCTCCATGAAGAAGGCATACCCGGGCCACGCCAAGCGGGTGATGATGGGCGTGTGGTCCTACCTGCGCCAGTTCATGTACACCAAGTGGGTGATCGTCGTGGACGACGACATCGACCCGCGCGCCTGGACCGACGTGATGTGGGCGATCTCGACCCGCATGGACCCGGCCCGCGACGTGACGGTCATCGAGAACACGCCGATCGACTATCTCGACTTCGCCTCGCCGGTCTCCAGCCTCGGCAGCAAGATCGGGCTCGACGCAACCAACAAGATACCGCCCGAGACGACGCGCGAGTGGGGCACGAAAATCCGCATGGATGACGATGTTGTCGAAAAAGTCTCGGCAATGTGGGACGATCTGGGACTGCCGGGATCGGGCAAGCCGATCTGGTAGGTCCGGGATCTAGAGGGGGAAACCATGGAATCGATTGCAGCCGTCGCGCCCGTCAATGCAATGTTCTTCTCGGCACTGCTGGTGCTGCTCAAGCTCGTGCTGGGCATCCGCGTGACCATGTACCGCGCCAAGCACAACACCATGTGGGGTGACGCGGGCGACGAACAGATGCAGCGCCGCATCCGCGCGCATGCCAACCACTCCGAGTGGATGCCGGCCACCATCATCATCCTCGCGCTGATCGAGATGGTCGGCGTGGCCCCGATCATCGTCTTCGTCCTGGGCGCGGCCATGCTCGTGGGCCGCCTGATCCACTCGATCGGCCTGATGGGCAATGCGGAGATGTTCAACCGCGTCACCGGGATGGTCATCACCTGGCTGGTGCTGGGTGTCTCCGCGCTGATCGGGATTGTAGAATATTTCGCACCCGGGGCGCTCTAGCCCCACCGAAACGAACCCGAACCGGGCGGTGCGCGGCGCCGCGGAGAAAGCATGTCCGATCACCTTTCCGCCGACGACCGCGACCGCCTGTCCGGGCTCGTCTCCGATGCGACCTCCCGCGGCGCGGACGCGGCCGACGCCGTCCTGATCCGCTCCACGTCGCTGTCCCATGCCCAGCGCCTCGGAGAGATCGAGAAGCTGGAACGCCAGGAGAGCTTCGACCTCGGCCTGCGCGTCTTCCGCGGGCGCAAGCAGGCGGTCGTCTCCTCGAACGACTTCTCCGACTCCGTACTGTCGGAGCTGGTCGATCGCGCGCTCGACATGGCGGCCGCGGTACCCGACGACCCGTATGCCGGCCTTGCCGACCCGGAACAGCTCGCGACCGACATTCCCGAACTCGACATGACCGATCCCGACGAGCCGTCGGGCGAGGTCCTGATCGCGATGGCGCGCGAGTGCGAGGACGCGGCGCGGGCGGTCGACGGCATCACCAATTCCGACGGCGCGGAGGCGAGCTGGGGCCACAGCGCGATCACGCTGGCGGCGAGCAACGGCTTCGCCGGCCACTATGCCCGGACCGACTGCGGGGTGGGCGTGTCGGTGATCGCGGGCGAAGGCGCGGGCATGGAATCCGAATATGACTTTGCCCACGCCGTCTACCGCGACGACCTGGAGCCGGCCGCGGATGTCGGCCGGCGCGCCGGCGAGCGCGCGATCGCCCGGCTCGGGGCGCGGCGCATGCCCACGGCCCAGGTGCCGGTGATCTACGACCCCCGGGTCGCGGGCGGGCTGCTGGGCCACATGACAAGCGCGATCACGGGACCGTCCATCGCGCGCGGGACGAGTTTCCTGAAAGACAGCCTCGGCCAGCAGATCTTCGCCGACGGGATCCGCGTCGTCGACGACCCGCACCGACCGCGCGGCCAGCGGTCCAAGCCCTTCGATGCGGAGGGCGTCGCCAACCGGCGTCATGACATCATCGACAATGGCGTGCTGACCACCTGGCTTCTGGACCTGGCCTCCGCGCGCCAGCTCGGGCTGGAGACCACCGGGCATGCCGCACGCGGCACATCGGGCCCGCCCTCGCCGAGCGCGACCAACCTGTATCTCGAGCCTGGCAGCGAGACTCCCGCAGAGCTCATGGCCGATATCGACAGCGGCTTCTACATCACGGCGCTGATGGGGATGGGCATCAACGGCGTGACCGGCGACTACAGCCGGGGCGCGTCGGGCTTCTGGATCGAGAAGGGCAAAGTCGGCTTCCCGGTCACCGAGATGACCGTCGCGGGCAACCTGAAGGACATGTACCGCGCGCTGCGCCCGGCAAACGACCTCGAGTTCCGCTACGGCACCAACAGCCCGACGGTGCGCATCGACGGCATGACCGTCGCCGGCGGCGGCTGAGAATTCCTACACCGGCCTTGCAACCGGCAGGCCGCCCTCCACGACAGCCAGATCCACGGGCAGCGCGGCGACGATATCGCCGTCGCCCTGCACCGGCTCGTCGGCACCGCACTGCGCGCCGGCGCGCACGGTGAGGTGCGTCGCCGGGAAGACATCGAAATCGGGGAAGCGGCCCAGCCGCCCGCTCACGAGACCCCAGAGGTAACGGATCGCGTTCCAGCGCCCGGTGCGGCGGAACAGGCAGACCTGAAGCAGCGGGTCGTCCAGCGATGCCTCAGGAGCGACCACATAGGGGCCGCCATAGAAGTGACCGTTGGCGATCACGACCGACGACGCGGTCTCGTGCCGGCCGTCGATGTTCACCTCGTAGGTGCGCGCCCGGTAACGGACAAGCTCCGCGAGCGACGCCGCGACATAGGCGAACTTGCCGATCCGGCGCTTGACCCGCACGTCGACGTTGGCGACCACATGGGCGTCGAACCCCACCCCCGCCATCATCACGAAGCTGCGCCCGTTGGCCGTTCCGAGCGCAACGGGTCGCGGGGTGTTCGCCGCGATCGCCGCGGCGATGTCTTCCGGCGGACTGCGGTCGAGTCCCAGCTCGCGCGCCAGCACGTTCGCGGTGCCCAGCGGGATGATTGCCAGTACGCACGGATCGGCGCGGCGGCGCAGACCGTTGAGCACCTCGTTGATGGTGCCGTCGCCGCCCGCCGCCGCGACAATCCGGTATCCGGTCGCCTGATGCGCAATGCGCTCGGCATCGCCCGGTGCGACCGTCTCGCAGACGACCGTCGCGACGCCGGCCTCGCGCAATGCGGCCAGCACCGCGCGCAGTTTCCGGCGCCGGCGCGGCCCCGCTGTGGGATTGAAGATGATCAGGCAATCGGACATGGCAAAGCGAAACGTTCAGTAACTCCACAAATATGACAATCACGTTTAATTTATGTTTACTTTATATGACAATATTGACTCCTATTATTACTATATTTAGACTTGTTTCGTCATGATTTTTCTATATGTAGGGCCCGACGTCACCAAGCCCCGGGCCGGTCATGAGCGGCGAAACCCTTGTCCACCGATACCGCGCGATCTGGATTTCCGACATCCACCTGGGCACGCGCGGCTGCAAGGCCGAGCATCTGCTCGACTTCCTGAAGCACACCGATTCCGACACGCTCTACCTCGTCGGCGACATCGTGGACGGCTGGCGCCTGAAGAAGTCCTGGTACTGCCCGCAGGCGCATAACGACGTGGTGCAGAAGCTGCTGCGCAAGGCGCGCAAGGGCACCCGGGTGATCTACGTGCCGGGCAACCACGACGAGATGCTGCGCGACTACACCGACATGGTGTTCGGCGGCGTGACCCTGCAGGACGAGGCGATCCACGTCACCGCGGACGGCCGCCAGCTCTGGATCACCCATGGCGACCAGTTCGACGCGGTCGTGCGCTACGCGCGCTGGCTCGCCTATCTGGGGGACTGGGCCTACAACACGGTGCAGGCGGTGAATTACTGGTTCAATACGGTCCGCCGCCTGCTGGGGTTCCGCTACTGGTCGCTGTCCAAGTTCCTCAAGCACCGGGTCAAGAACGCGGTACAGTACATCAGCAAGTTCGAGGAGGTCGTCGCCGAGGAGGCGCGCAAGCGCGGCGTCGACGGTGTCGTGTGCGGCCACATCCATCACGCCGAGATGCGCGATTTCGACGGCGTGCTCTACTGCAATGACGGCGACTGGGTGGAAAGCTGCACGGCGCTGGTGGAGCACCGCAACGGCGAGCTCGAGATCCTGAACTGGGCCGAGGTGCGCCAGCTCTCGCTGGCGCTGAGGTAGCGCATGCGCATCGTCCTCGTCACCGACGCCTGGTTCCCGCAGGTCAACGGCGTCGTGCGCACGCTCAACACCGTCGTCGAGCACGCCCGCGCGGCGGGACATGAGGTGCTCACCATCACGCCGGACCAGTTCCGCACCTTCCCCTGCCCGACCTATCCGGAAATCCGGCTCGCGCTGCGGCCGGGGCCGCGCATGCGCGCGATGATCGCGGACTTCGGACCCGACGCGGTTCATATCGCCACCGAGGGCCCGCTCGGGCAGGCCGCGCAACGCATCTGCCGCGCCAACGGCTGGCCGCTGACGACCTCGTTCCACACCAAGTTTCCCGAATACATCCACGCCCGCGCGCGCGTCCCGGTCGCATGGACCTACGCCTGGATGCGCCGGTTCCACGGCCGCGCGGCGCGGGTCATGGTCGCCACGAACACGGTCGACCGCGAGTTGCGCGCGCGCGGGTTCGACAACACCGTCCTGTGGACGCGCGGGGTCGACACCGAGCTGTTCCGCCCCCGCCCCCACAACGAATGGCCCGACGCGCTGCGCGACCTGCCGCGCCCGATCCAGCTCTACACCGGCCGGGTCGCGGTGGAGAAGAACATCTCGGCGTTTCTGGACCTGGATACGCCCGGCAGCAAGGTCGTGGTCGGCGACGGCCCCCAGCGGCGCGAGCTCGCGGCGCGATTTCCCGACGTGCACTTCGCGGGCGAACGCCACGGCGAAGACCTCGCGCGGCACTTCGCCGCCGCGGACGTGTTCGTCTTCCCCTCGCGCACGGACACGTTCGGGCTCGTGCTGCTGGAGGCGCTGGCGAGCGGCGTGCCCGTTGCAGCCTACCCGGTGCCGGGCCCGCTGGATGTCGTCGGGCGCGACGGCCCGGGGTGCCTGAACGAGGATCTCGCGTACGCGGTCGAGACCGCGCTGGCCACGGCGGATGCCGAGCACTGCCGGCGCCACGCGCTCGGCTACTCCTGGGCGCGCTGCGCCGAGATGTTCGTCGGCTATCTCGCCCCGTTCGACAGGAACGCGCGCGAGGCCGCCTGACGGCTAGAGCTTCAGCGGCACCGGCTGGTCGGCCGGCGGGTCGACGTCGAACGCATTCGCCGTGCAGCAGGTCATGACGAACTGTCCGCTCGCGGCCACGAGCGCGATCAGGTCGGTCTCACCCAGCGTCGCAAGCGCGGCATCGTAGGAGTTCTGGCTCAGGGCCCGGGAGTCCATCAGTTCCCGCGCCACCTGGACACAGACCCGCTCGCGGTCGTCGGCGAGTTCGGGCATTGCGCCGTCGTTGAGCGCGTCGATGATCTCCCGCTCGATCCCCGCCTTCAGCCCGTTACGCGACTGGGCGAACCACGGATAGCGCGCGTTCCAGTGCCGCGCGACGACCATGAACACCATCAGGCGCTCGCGCTCGGTGAGCGGGGTCCGGCCGAGGCAGTCGCGCATCGCCTGCGCGGTCTCGAACAGCTCCGGCAGGCGGATATAGGCGTAGAACGGCCCGCCGACGGGCCCGCCCGATGCCTTGGCGGCGTCATAGACGGCCGCCTGTTCCGGGCCCATGTCCTCACGGTCGATAATGTCGATGCGTGTCATCTCGTCTCCCCTTCCGATAAACCGTTGTACATCTTCGCACTTTCATCCGATACAGCCGCGCGCATGTTAGACTTGCGCCGACAACGGCGCTTGTGGCTCCATCCGCGCCAAATCACGGAGGCCCCCGGCCCGCGACATGCCCGATTCCGCAAAGGAAACAACCGGCTACCTGCTGAAGCGCCTGTGGCGCGACTGGATGCGGCAGCACCTGCCCCGGATCATCACCGCGTCGGCGCTGATGCTGGTGGTCGCGGCCGCGTCGGCCGCCTACCCGAAGCTGATCGAGGTCTCGATCAACATGCTGGAGGCGAAGGATGCCGACGTCATCTGGCTGCTGCCGGTGGCGATCGTCATCGTCACCTTCGTCAAGGGCATGGCCTCCTACGGCCAGAGCGTGCTCAGCCAGTCCGTCGCGCTGAAGGTCATCAACGCCATCCAGAAGGCGATGTTCGCGCACCTGATGCGCGCCGACCTGCGCACCCACCACACCAATTCGACCGGCAAGCTGATCTCGCGCTTCACCAACGACGTGAACCTGATGCGCGACGCGCTGTCGAAGACGCTCACCGCCATGGCGCGCGACTTCGTCACCGCCGCGGCGCTGATCGGCATGATGTTCTATCTCGACTGGCTGCTGGCGCTGATCGTGGTCGTGACGTTCCCGGTCGCCGGCCGCCCGATCATCCGCATCGGCCGGCGCCTGCGCCGCGCCTCGTCGAACGTGCAGCTCGGCATGGGCGACCTGACCGCCAACCTCGAGCAGTCCTTTTCCGGCATCCGGCTGATCAAGTCCTACGGCATGGAGGGCTACGAGCGGGGCCGGGCCGACGACCTGTTCGACCAGGTCTATTACCTGGTCATGAAGACCGTGAAGGGACGGGCGCGGACCTACCCGATCCTCGAGACCCTCGGGGGCGCATCGGTCGCCGCCGTGCTGGCCTACGGCGGCTGGCGCATCCTGTCGGGCGAGGGCACGCTCGGCGAGTTCGTGGGCTTCCTGTCGGCGGTGATCATGGCCTACCAGCCGATCCGCAGCCTCGGGAACCTGAACGCGGCGCTGCAGGAAGGCCTCGCGGCGGTGAAGCGCTCGTTCGACCTGCTCGACGAGGAGCCGGAAATCTTCAGCGCGCCCGACGCCAGGCCGCTGCGCCTGTCGGGCGGCACCGTGACCTTCCGGAACGCGTCCTTCGCCTACGAACCGGGCAAGACCGCGCTGGACGACGTGACCTTCGAGGTGCCCGCCGGCCGCTCGATGGCGCTGGTCGGGCCCAGCGGCGCGGGCAAGTCCACCGTGATGAACCTGCTCCTGCGCTTCTACGACGTCGATTCGGGCGAGGTCCGGGTCGACGGGCAGGATGTGCGCGAAGTGACCATCGCCAGCCTGCGGGACTCGATCGCGCTGGTGAGCCAGGACGTGACGCTCTTCAACGACACGGTCGCGGCGAACATCCGATTCGGCCGGCCGGACGCGTCGGACGCGGAGGTCGAGGCGGCTGCGCGCGATGCTGCGGCACACGACTTCATCGCGGCGCTTCCCGAGGGCTATGACACGCTGGTGGGCGACCGGGGCCTGAAGCTGTCCGGCGGCGAACGCCAGCGCATCGCCATCGCGCGCGCCATGCTGAAGGACGCGCCGATCCTGCTCCTCGACGAGGCGACCAGCGCGCTCGATGCCGAATCCGAACAACAGGTCCAGGCCGCGCTCGACCGTCTGACCGCCGGGCGGACAACGCTGGTGATCGCGCACCGGCTCGCCACGGTGATGAACGCCGACAACATCCTCGTGATGGATGAGGGCCGGATCGTCGAGACCGGAACCCATGAGGAACTGCAACACCTCGGCGGTCTGTACGCGCGGCTCGCGCGGCTGCAGTTCCGTCACTCCGAGGCCGCCGCGCTCGTGGAACCGGCGGGCGATGACGACGCCGCGGGCGAACGCGCGCGCGCATGACCGCCGGCGCAAGCATGGCATCCGGCCGTCCGGCGCTTTCCGCAAATCTCTACCGCGCCGTCACGACAGCCGGGCTGCCGCTCATCGAGTTGCTGATCCAGCAGCGCACCATGCGCGGCAAGGAGGAACCGACGCGGGTCGACGAGCGGCGCGGAATCCCGTCGATCGAGCGGCCGCGCGGCCCGCTGGTCTGGATCCACGCCGCCAGCATCGGCGAGGCGCAGTCGGTGCTGTCGCTGATCGAGCGCATCCTGCGCACGTCGCCCGACCTGAACGTCCTCATGACCACGGGCACCGTGACCTCCGCGAAGCTCATGGAGGAACGCCTGCCCCGCCGGGCCATCCACCAGTATGTGCCGATCGACCGGCCGCGGTGGGTCGGCCGCTTCCTCGACTACTGGCGCCCGGGCGCGGGGCTTTGGGTCGAGTCCGAGCTCTGGCCGAACCTGGTCCTCGAATCGCGCAAGCGCGGCATCCCTCTGGCCCTGGTCAATGCGCGCATGTCCGAACGCTCGCGCCAGGGCTGGGGCCGTGCGCCACGGCTGGCGCACACGCTGCTGTCCTCCTTCGACACCATCCTCGCGCAGGACGAGGATATCGCCGAGCGGCTGCGCGCACTGGGCGCGGGCCATGTGTCGGTCACCGGCAATCTCAAGCTGGCGGCCGCGCCGCTGCCCGCCACGGCGGCCGAACTGACCGAGCTGCAGGACGCCATCGGCGACCGGCCGGTGTGGCTGGCGGCGAGCACCCACCGCACCGAGGAAGACGCTGTCGGAAGCGTCCATGCCGGGCTCGCGGACCGGCTGCCCGGCCTCCTGACGATCATCGCACCGCGCCACCCCCAGCGCGGCGAGGAGGTCGAGCAGGCACTCGAACGCGCAGGCCTCAGGGTTGCGCGCCGGTCCAAGCTGGAGGCGATCGCGCCGGACACGGATATCTACCTCGCCGACGCGACGGGCCTCATGGGTCAGCTCTACCGCGTCAGCCCGCTGGCATTCGTCGGAGGGTCGCTGATCCCGCACGGCGGCCAGAATATGCTCGAGGCGGCGCA
>JAEPNS010000105.1:0-4071 GCA_017643325.1 Alphaproteobacteria bacterium
GATGGATATCCTGCACGCCTTTTCCATGAACAGCGTCGCCCCCGCCTACCAGGCCTACAGGGCCGCGCCCGCGCGCAAGGCGCCCGAGCTGCGCTGGTTCGACCATGACGGCGGCCTGGCGGAGATCGGCCATGACGGCCCGGCCTTCGCCTTCGACAACGAGGGCCCGCGCCACACCGTGCACCTGGAGCCGTTCCGGCTCGCGTCCCGGCTGGTGACCAACGCGGAGTGGAAGGACTTCATGGCCGACGGCGGCTACGAACGCCCCGAGCTCTGGCTGTCCGACGGCTGGGCCACGGTGGGCGAGGCGGGCTGGACCGCGCCGCTCTACTGGCAGGAGGTGGACGGCGTCTGGATGGACATGTCCCTGTCGGGCCTGCAGCAGGTCAACGACCAGGCGCCGGTCTGCCATGTCAGCCTCTACGAGGCCGACGCCTATGCGCGCTGGGCCGGCAAGCGCCTGCCGCGCGAGGAAGAGTGGGAGGTGTTCGCAGCCGGCGAACCGGTCGAGGGCAACTTCCTCGGCTCCGGGCTGCTGCGCACGGCACCCGCGACGGGCGAGGCGGATGACCGCCCGGAACAGATGTTCGGCGATGTGTGGGAGTGGACCCAGAGCGCCTACAGCCCCTATCCCGGGTTCAGGCCCGTCACGGGTGCGGTCGGCGAGTACAACGGCAAGTTCATGGCCAACCAGTTCGTTCTGCGCGGCGGCGCATGCGTCACCCCGGAGGGACACACGCGCGCGACCTATCGCAACTTCTTCTACCCCGCGATGCGCTGGATGTTCTCGGGAGTCCGGTTGGCGGACGACCGATGAGCGAGGCCACCGTCGCGGACCTGGGGCCGCTGCACGACTATGTCGAGTACGACCACGCGAGCGACAATTTTCTCGCCGACGTGCTCGAAGGCCTGCGCAAGCCCCAGAAGGAACTGCCCAGCAAGTATTTCTACGACGAGCGCGGCTCGCAGCTGTTCGACCGGATCTGCGAACTGCCGGAGTACTACCCGACGCGCACCGAAATGGCGCTCCTGCGCCACATCTCGGCCGACGTGGCCGAACTCGTCGGCGACGGGGCCACGGTGATCGAGTTCGGCAGCGGGTCGAGCACCAAGATCCGCATCCTGCTCGACGCGCTGGACGCGCCGCGCGCCTACGTGCCGGTCGATATCTCGCGCGAGCACCTGCTGGCATCGGCCAAGGAGCTCGCGGACGACTATCCCGACCTGCAGGTGATCCCAGTCTGCGCCGACTACACCCAGCCCTTCGACGTGCCGGTGATCGAGGGCGAGAAGGTGCGCGCGGGCTTCTTCCCCGGCTCGACCATCGGGAACTTTTCGCGCGACGCCGCCGTGTCGTTCCTGCGCGCGGCGGCGAGCGACGTGGGCCACAACAACGGCCTGCTGATCGGCGTCGACCTGAAGAAGGACGTCGACATCCTGCATGCCGCCTACAATGACGCGGCGGGCGTTACGGCCGCGTTCAACCTGAACCTGCTGGAGCGGATCAACCGCGAGCTGGACGGCACGTTCGACACCGGCGCCTTCACCCACGACGCGCGCTGGGTGCCGGACCCGGGCCGGATCGAGATGCATCTGGTGAGCGAGCGCGACCAGACCGCCGAGGTCGGCGGGGAGAGCTTCAGCTTCGCCGCCGGGGAATCCATCTACACGGAGGATTCCCACAAATACGACATCGCCGGTTTCCAGGCCCTCGCCGCCGAGGCCGGCTGGCGCGCCATCGAGCACTGGACCGACCCGGACGAGCTGTTCTCGATCCACCTGCTGCGCGTGGTTTAGGCGGGTCGGTCGTCGCCGAGCCTTCCCATATTCGTTGTATCCGGGCTTGACGGATATTGGTCTCTCGAAACCTGCACACGCCCTCGCTCGTCACCCCTGCGAAAGCAGGGGTCCATTGACTCAGGCAGTTGCCTGTTCGCGTATCGGCGTTAATGGATTCCTGCTTTCGCAGGAATTACGAGGGGAGGGATTACACAGCCTGCGGGCCCCCATCGACATTGACGGCGCTGGCATCTCGACACCTGCACGCTCCTCGCTCGTCACCCCTGCGAAAGCAGGGGTCCATTGACTCGGGCAGTTGCCTGTTCGCGCATCGGCGTTAATGGATTCCTGCTTTCGCAGGAATGATGAGGGAGAGTTTGAGCCGTGATGCCCGGGTCAAGCCCGGGCATGACGGAGGTGTCGAGACCCGCCTATGACGGAATTCCGGCCGCGCCTACCTGTGCTCGCTCCCGACGGCGTCGGCGATGTTCGCGTGGCCGCCGCGTTCCAGCTCTTGGGCCAGGTGGCGCTTGATCGCCTGCACCAGCCCCGGGCCCTCGTAGACCATGCCGGTGTAGAGCTGGACCAGCGAGGCGCCTGCCCGGATTTTCGTCCAGGCATCGGCACCGGACATGATGCCGCCGACGCCGACGAGCGGCACCTCGCCGCCGGTCATCGCGTAGACCTTGCGCAGCATCTCGTTCGCCATCTCGAACAGGGGCGCGCCCGACAGCCCGCCGCGCTCGCCGGCGTGGGCGCTTTGCAGACTCGCCGGGCGTTCGGTGGTCGTGTTGCACACCGTGATCGCGTCGATCCCGGCCGCGCGCATCACCGCGATCAGTTCGGCGAGGCGGGTGTCGTCGATATCGGGCGAGAGCTTTCCGAACATTGCCGGGCGCGCGCCCGACGCGTCGCGCGCGGCGTTGAGGCGGGCGAGCAGCCCCTCGAGCGCCTGCGGGTCGAGGAACACCTGGCCGTTGGAACTGTTCGGACAGGAAATGTCGACGGTCAGGAAATCCGCCACCGGCGCGAAGCGCTCGACCAGCGCGACGAAATCGTCGGCCGGTTCCGCGCTGTCGCCGTTGGCGGCGAGGTTCACGCCCAGCGGCGTGCCCCCCATGTCGAGCGCGGCGAGGCGGGCGTGCACGGCTTGCGCGCCGTCGTTGTTGAAGCCCAGCCGGTTGATCGCGGCGCGGTCCTCGGCCAGCCGGAACACCCGCGGGCGCGGATTGCCGGGCTGCGGCCGGGGCGTCACGCCGCCGACCTCGACGAAGCCGGTGCCGAGGCGGCGCACGCCGGTGACGGCGAGCGCGTTCTTGTCGAATCCCGCCGACACGGCGACGGGGTTGGCGAAGGACATGCCCATGAGCGACTGCGCGAGCGACGGGAAGTCGTCGGCGCGTTCGCGCGGGCCAAACCCGGCGGCGAGTCCCTGCAGGGCGAGCCCGTGCGCGGTCTCGGCGGGCAGGCAGCGCAGGGCTGCGGTGGTGATCTGGTGAAGGGCGCTCAAAACGCAGCGAACCTACCCGAGGGAACGAGTCCCGGGAAGGTTCGCCGGGCGGTTTTCGCGCGCGCGAGGTGTGCAGGTTATGAGCTGGAGGCGACGCTGACGACCGTGCGTGCGGCGAGCCTGGCGTTGAGCGCGCGCTCGGCGACCTGCAGCTCGGCCGGCTGCATCTGCCGCGCGACGACCCGCTGCAGCAGCACGGCGTCCTCGTCACCCTGGCGCGCGGCCAGCGCGGCCCACACATAGGCCTCGGCGTGATCCTGTTCGACGCCGCGCCCGCGGGCGTAGGCGCGCGCGATGCGGAGCTGGGCGCGCGGATCGGACTTCGCGGCGGCCTTGCGCCACCAGGCCATCGCCTCGGCGTGGTCGGGACGGCCCACGAGGCCGCTGGCGTGGAAGTCGCCGAGCCGGATTTCCGCATCGGTCAGCCCGGTGCGCGCGGCCTTGCGGATCCAGTTCTCGCCGGCATCCGGATTGTAGGTGCCGGCAAGGCCGTTCAGCATCGCCGAGCCGAGCAGCAGCTGCGCGCGGGTGTGTCCCTGTTCGGCGGCGGCGGTCAGCCAGCGCGCCGCGTTGTCCGGGTCCGCGTCGACGGCGGGATTGGTGAGCAGGACCCTGGCGGCGAGATACTGGGCGTCGACGTCGCCGCGGTTGGCGGCGATCGTCAGCAGCTTGAGCGCGTTGCGGCCGTTCTTCTCGACACCCTGGCCCGCCTCGAACCGGCGCCCCAGGAGGTAGGCGGCCTCGGCGAGGCCGCGTTCGGCCGCCTGACGGTCCTGGGCGTC
>JAEPNS010000105.1:4081-9441 GCA_017643325.1 Alphaproteobacteria bacterium
AGTTCGCGGCGGCGGATTTCTCGAACCAGGCGCGGGCCGACTGCCCGTTCCGCTGCACGCCCTTTCCGAACACGTACATCGTGCCGAGCAGCCACTGCGCCTGCGCGTCGCCCTTCGCCGCATCCATCACCACCTCGTTCTGGGCCGCGCGGTAGTTGCGCTCGACGTAGTGGACGAAGCCTTCCGCGAAGCCGGCGAAGGCCGTCGAGGGGGCGGCGATGCCGGCCAGCAGCAGGGCAGCGCCGGCGGCGCGGCGCCATGTCGGGGTCTTGGTGGCGGGGCTGGAAGTGAGCGGGTTCATCGGTCGGGCCATCGGTGTGTTTTCGATGGACCGAATGTGACGGCTGGCCGCGTGCGACGCTGTGACCGCGCTCACAGGGAATGAAAAAAGTTTCGGAAGGAGCGAAAACCTGTTCTATTTCAAAGACCTACGGACGAACGGGGTGCCCGCCGTCGCGGGTCGGTCTCAGGAACTCGGGTTGATTCCCGTCGCCAGCCGCGGGGCGACGAGAGCTTCCACCTCCCGGTCGGCCTGCTCCGCCTCTTCGGGGCGCAGCCGCAGGAGGATCTTTTCGCGCAGTTCGGCGGCGAGGACGTTGCCCTGCAGCGCCGACAGCGATGCCATGATGTAGGCCTGCGTATAGTCGCGCGCGGTGCCGCGGCCGCGCGTATAGGCGCGTGCGAGGCGGAGCTGTGCCTCCGCGTTGGACTGTGCGGCGGCCTTCTGCCACCACGCGAACGCCGCCGCGTAGTCGGGCCGTCCCCCGATCCCGCTGTTGTAGAGATCGCCGAGGCGGACCTCGGCCTCCGCGAGGCCCTTGGCGGCCGCCTTCTCGATCCATTCGCGGCCCACTGCGCGCGTGTGCCGGGCGCCCGGACGGTTTAGAAGGGTGCTGCCGAGCAGAAGCTGGGATTCCGCATGCCCGGCCTCGGCTGCGCTCAGGAGCCAGCCTTCGGCCCGCTCGGGGTCGGCCGTGACCTCTTCGCCGGCCAGCAGGATCCGCGCGCCGAGATACTGGGCCCCGGCATTGCCGTCCTCGGCGGCGACCGTGAGCCATTTGAGGGCGGCCTTGCGGTCACGGGGCGCGCCGTCGCCGTGGTAGAACTGGCGTCCGAGCAGGTAGGCGGCATCGGCGTAGCCCTGCTCGGCGGCCAGCCGGTAGAGGATGTGCGCCTCGTCGGAATCCTGTCCGCCGCCGATGCCCTGTTCGAACATGCGCCCGAGCACGGCCTGCGAGGGCGGGTAGTTTGAGGCCGCCGACTTCTCGAACCAGCCGCGCGCCACCTCCGCGTTCGCCTCCACCCCCTTGCCCAGCAGATACATCGTCCCGATGAGCCACTGGGCGGCGGGGTTGCCGCGCTCGGCGTCCGGTTCGGCGGCGACCAGCGCCGCGCCGTAGTCTTCGGCCACATACTTCTCGAACGCATCGCTGAACCCGGCCTCGGCCGCGGCCGGCCACAGGAGCATCGCGGCCATCGCGGTGATGGCCGGCAGGCGCGGTATTCCGCGAAGCCGGACGGTGTGGCGCGTGCCGAACATGAATCCCTTCCCCGGCCGCGACGTGCGCGGTGTCCCGGTACCCCGGGGCCGGAATTTAGCAGACCGGGTTTGGGCGTCCATGGTGCATTTTGAAGGGCGCGGCATGGGCGCGATATCAGGCGATGCGCGCGACGAAGTCTGTGACGGATTGCACAGCCAGCGCCAGGTTCGCCTCGGGGGTGTGGCCCGACCGCTTGCGGGGCACGAAGGAATGGTCGCCGTCGGGAATCCACGCGATCTCGACGGGCGGCCTGAGCGCGTAGCCGGCCACGTCCTCGCGGTTCCCGAGGGTGTCGCGTTCGCCCTGGACGACCAGCGTGGGCCGTGTGGCACGCGCGAGCGGCTCGAGGCGCGTGTTTTCAGGCTTTCCGGGCGGGTGGAACGGGTAGCCGAGGCAGACCACGCCCGCGAGCGGGCCTGCGAGGTCCGGGTTCGCGGCAAAGGTGGCGGCGGCGCGCCCGCCCATCGACTTGCCGCCGATCAGCAGGGGGTGTGCCGCATCGCGCGTGACATCGTCGAGAGCGGCCAGCGTCTCGGTCCAGCTTTCGAGCAGCCGGGGCATCCGGTCGGGACCCCGCTTGCGGCCGTCCTCGCGCCGTTTGGCCATGTAGGGAAATTCGAACCGCACGCAGCGCAGTCCGGCCCCGGCCAGGCCGTCCGCCATCGTGTCCATGAACGGAGTGTCCATCGGCGCGCCCGCACCGTGGGCGAGCACGACGGTCGCCCGGGCGTCGTCGGGGCCGTCGATCAGCACGGGAGGGCGCTCAGTCGTGCGGCGTGAGCTGCACCACCGACGCCTTGTTGATCAGCCGGACCTGGCCGGTGTCGTCGACGAAGGGGAAGAACGGCTCCGGCGCGTTCATCAGGTCCTGGATGCGCGTCGTGGCTTCCACGAAGACCTCGCCGCGGAAGTGCGAGCCGTCCTGCAGCGACACGTCGGCCGACACCCGCACCTTCGGCACCTTGGGCATGCGAATGGCCATTCTCGCTCCGGTTCCATAAAGTCGCTCGCGCGCACCATGCGGGCGATGCCTCGCCAGCATGCGCGGAGAACGGTTTAGGAGTGGTAAATGTCTGCATCCGAATTGACGTCCCTCAGCGCCCGCGCGGCCGTAGAGAAGCTGAAATCGGGCGAGGTGAGCCCGCTCGAACTGATCGACGCGGCCGAGGAACGCATCGCAGCCGTCGACCCGGCTGTCAACGCGCTTCCGACCCTGTGCCTGGACCAGGCGCGCGACGCCGCGAAGGCGCTGAAGGCACCGGACGATCCCGGGCCCGGCTGGCTCGCGGGGCTGCCGATCGTGGTCAAGGACGTGACCGAGGTGGCCGGGGTGCGGACCACGCACGGCTCCCCGATCTTCGCCGACCATGTCTCCGAGCGCGACGATATTTCCGTCGAGGTGCTGAAGCGCAACGGCGCGATCGTCATCGGCAAGTCGAACACGCCGGAATTCGCGGCCGGCGCGAACACCTTCAACGAGGTGTTCGGCAAGACGCGCAACCCGTGGAACACCGACACCACCTGCGGGGGGTCGTCGGGCGGGGCGGCGGTGGCCGTGGCGACCGGCATGTCGTGGCTCGCGACCGGCACGGACCTCGGCGGCTCTCTGCGCACCCCGGCGAGCTACTGCTCCGTGGTCGGCCTGCGGCCGAGCCCGGGCCGGGTCGCGGCAGGCCCGGTGCGCGATCCGTTCCAGAGCCTGTCCATGAACGGGCCGATGGCGCGCAACGTCGCCGATGTCGCGCTGATGCTGGACGCCGAGGTGGGCGAGCATCCGGGCTTCCCGCTGTCGCTGGCCGCGCCCGCCGAGCCCTTCCAGGCCGCCGCCGCGTCGCCGGCCGCCCCGGCGCGCGTCGGCTTCACGCCCGATCTGGGCATCGGCCCGGTCGACCCGGAGGTGGCCGAGATCTGCCGCGCCGGCGCCGCGCGGTTCGCCGAGGCGGGGTCGGTCGTGGAGGAATCCTGCCCCGACTTCTCCGGCGCGCTGGAGACGTTCCAGACGCTGCGCGCGGCGGCGTTCGTCGTCTCGCGCGCGCCCCTGCTGGACAAGCACCGCGACAAGATGAAGCCGGAAATGATCTGGAACATCGAGAAGGGCATGGAGCAGACCAGCGGCGACATCTCCGAGGCGCTCGCGGCCCGCGGCGCGCTCTACGCCCGCGTCGCGGCCTGGTTCGAGGATCACGACGTGCTCGCCGTGCCCGCCGCCATCGTGCCGCCGTTCGATGTCGACATCCGGTACATCGAGTCCGTCGGTGACCACGAGTTCGGCAACTATGTCGACTGGCTCTACATCACCTTCGCGATCACGCTCACCGCATGCCCGGTCGTGTGCGTGCCGTGCGGATTCACGAAGTCCGGCCTGCCCGTCGGCCTGCAGCTGGTCGGCCGGCCCCGCGGCGAGGCGGAGGTGCTGCGCTACGCGGCGAAGTTCGAGGAGATGAGCGGACTCGCCGACCTCGTGCCGATGGACCCGCGCCCGCCCGCCTGAGGCCGGATCGTGATTTTGCTGCGCACAATGCTGCGCAGCATTTTCATACGCGAATACGCCGCACCCGCGCGGATTCCGGGCGGTGTGGATTCGCCGAAGCCGTTGAAAAACACTGAAAAAACGTTGTGAAACAAGCACTTGTTGTTTGCGCAACAAAAGCTTGCGTTTGGCGGTTGTGCGTCGCACCATGTTTTGCGACGCACAATTTCTGAAGGACATTCCATGTCAGTTGATGTCATCGAGCCGGCCCCGCAGGTCGCTGCCAACGCCGCGCCGAACCCGATCGAGGAGCTCAGCGGCTACTTTTTCGAGGATCTCGAGGTCGGCATGACCGCGGCCTATGCGCGGACCATCGGCCCCGCCGACCTGGTCATGTTCGCCGGGATGTCGGGGGACACGAACCCGATGCACCTGAACGAGGAATATGCACAGCAGACCATGTTCGCGGGCACCATCGCCCACGGCATGCTGTGCTCCAGCTTCATTTCGACCGTGGTCGGCACCCGCCTGCCGGGGCCGGGCTGCGTTTATGTCAGCCAGACCCTCAAGTTCAAGGCGCCGGTGCGCCCGGGCGACACCGTCACGGCGCGCGCGACCGTCACCAAGCTCATCCCCGAGAAGAGCCGGGCCGTTCTCGAGACCGTCTGCACGGTCGGCGAGAAGGTCGTGATCTCGGGCGAAGCGGAAGTCCTGGTTCCGCACCGGAGCTAGCTGGTCCGGCGGGGCCGCACGCCGGTCCCGCCGCGCTTCCTTCCGGCCTTGATCGCCCGTCCGGCGGCGGGTACACCCCGCCTCCATGCGGATCTTTCGACATTTCGACCGCGTGCCCGACGACCACAGGGGCGCCGTCGTGGCGCTCGGCAACTTCGACGGGTTGCACCGCGGCCACCAGCACGTGATCGGCACCGCGCGCGACATCGCGCGCGCCGACGGCCGGAAGTTCGGGGTGCTCACCTTCGAGCCGCACCCGCGCACCTTCTTCGGCAAGGAAACCGAACCGTTCCGCCTGACCACCTTCCGCATCAAGGTGCGCGAGCTGCAGGCGCTCGGCGTGGACGTGCTGTTCGTGCTGCGCTTCGACGGACATCCTGCACGAGGGGATCGGCGCGTCCCACGTCGTGGTCGGCTACGACTTCGCCTTCGGCGCTGGGCGGGAGGGGAATTCGGAATTCCTGGCCGCTCGGGGCGAGGAACTCGGCTTCCGCGCGACTGCCGTCGGCGCCGCGAAGGACGAGGTCGAGGAGATCTATTCGTCCACCCTGATCCGCAAGTACCTCCAGAACGGCCAGCCCCAGCGCGCCGCCGCCCTGCTGGGCCACCTGTGGGAG
>JAEPNS010000106.1 GCA_017643325.1 Alphaproteobacteria bacterium
CACCGATCCGCCGGGCGAGATCGGAATAGGACAGGACAGCGCCGGACGGGATACGCAACAGCGCCTCCCACACCTTGAGCTGGAACGGCGTTCCGCGCAGCACCAGATGGATGTCGCCGCCGCCGAAGGCCGTATCTGCATGCGGCTGCGTCGCTGCCGGATCCTCGACCAGATCGGCCTCACCAAGGCTGGTCGCCAGATCGGCCAGCGTCAGGTCCCGGTCGCCCGCCCCGTCGAAGGCGAGCCCGCACACCCCGCGCGACGTTGCGGCGATGAGGCAGTCCCCGAACGGACTGTCATGCCAGCCGTAGCGGACCTCCATGCCCGCGCCGCGGTTCTTCCACTCGCCCGGTGTCATCGCCTCGTGGCTGACAAACAGGTCGTGCAGGCGGCCCGGTCCCGACAGGCCTGTCTCAAACGCGGCATCGAGCACGCTGCGTGAATCGTGCAGCGCCTGCTTGGCGTGGTCGAGCGTCAGGTACTGGACGTATTTCTTCGGGCTGACGCCCACATAGCGGGTAAACAGGCGCTGCACATGGTAGGGGCTCATTCCCGCCTCGCGCGCAATGTCGTCGAGGCCCGGCTGCGCACGATAGTTGGCCGCGAGCCAGGATAGCAGCCGCCCGACCAGCGCATAGCCGTAGTCGTCGGTTTCGAAGTCGTCGGTCACGTCGGTCATGGCCATGTTCGTCATCCTTTCTACACCCGCCAGAACGGTTTTTGCGATTCGCGTCTCGCCGCGTCGGCATCCACGCCGACGTCGCGCAAGAAGCGCGCGTCGAGTCCGCGCAGGTCGCGCCGCGAACGGCTTCGCATCGCAGCGCGCCAGAGGGTCGATGCCAGACGACGGAAGACCCGCCGCACGGCCGCCGCATGCAGGTCCCTTCCCCGGCGCACTCCGTCCCGCACGGCGACATCGAGCGGGGCGGAACGGCGAAGGGCGGCCATGCGTTGTGGTTCGTGTCTCATGACGCCAACCTAGGCGGCCCGGCGCGCAGGCCCCACCCGGTTCTTGCGGAAAAACGCGGGAACGCCCGCGCCCGTATATCGTCACAATGGCGACGGAGAATCCGCACTCACAACGGGCAAAAAACCGGACGGGCATGCACAACACACTGAAAATATTTGTTTTTCTGGCCGGGCTTGCGGCCGTGCCCAACGCACCCGCCGCCGCGTCGCCGGTCGAGACACTGGTTCTGGACCTGCGCACCGCCTGCGAGACAGCGCCGGCCGACCGCTGCACGAAAACGGTGATCGGTTTCCTGGACATGGACGGCAACGGCGGGGTGTCGCTGGCGGAGCTCGAGTTCGCGCGCACACTCGCTGCCGGTGCCGTGCAGGACCGGCAGAACCGGCTCGCCGAAGAGGAGCGCGGCTTGCTCGGGCTGGCGCTGATCGCCATCAACGCCGCGAAACTCGACACCGTGTTCGCCAATTTCGACACCGACCGCAGCGGTGCGGTCGCGCATGACGAACTCTTTGCTGACTTCGCCCTCGACAACCGTGCCTTTTCCGACGTTGTTGCGGACCCGAATGCGGTGAACTGGCAGCGATTCGCGGATCGGTTCGGCCGCCTCGGCCCGGCTTTGAAGGGCCTGCTGCCGGCGCCGCCGGCCCGCTAGCGCCTTCCGGTCAAACCCGGCGTTCGCGCTGCACCAGGACGACGCCGGCGAGGATGATGCCGGTCGCGATCACCAGGATCCCCGTCAGCGGCTCGCCCAGCAGCACCGGGGCGAGGCCGATCCCGATCACCGGTTGCAGCAGCTGCAGGGCACCGATCCGGGCCACGCCGCCATCCGCCAGCGCGCGGTTCCAGAAGAGGTAGGCGAGGATCGTGGTGCCCCAGCCCAGCGACAGGATCGCCATCCATCCGTGCGCGTCGATTCCGCGGAGGGTCTCCATCCCCGAGTGGAAAACGACCAGCGGCAACAGCAGGGCCGCGGCGACAAGGACCGACCACATGGTCACGGTGACCGATCCGATTTCACGCGTCAGCCTCGCGCCGGCCACGTAGCCGACCACGCCCATGAACATCCCTAGGAACACCAGCGCGTCGCCCTGCCACGACACGCCCGTCACCTCGATCCCGACGGCTTCCCAGATCAGCAGGAGTGCGCCCGCCGTGCCGGTCGCGATGCCGATCCACCAGCGCCAGCCCGGTAGCCGCCGGTCGATCGCCGCCGCGAGAACGCCGGCCATGACCGCGCCGAAGGCCGTACCGGCGGCGGCATGCCCTGCGGTCGTGAGTTGCACACCCCAGCTGAAAAAGACCGGAAAGAGCACCAGGCCGCCGACGCCGGACACGACGACGAGCGAAAGCGAACGGGCATCGAGGGGGATCCGGTGCCCGCCCGCGAGGATCACCAGCCCCGCCAGCGGTGCGGCGACGACCGCGCGCAGTGCGCCGACCGTCACCCCGTCGGCCGTCATGGTCGCAATCTTCGTGACGACAGGCGTCGCGCCGTAGATCAAGACGGCGAGAAGCGCGAGCGTGTAGAGGCGCGCAAGGTTGGTTTCCGACATCCGGTCCCCCGATCCGGACTTGAGAAGGTCAACGCCGCTGGACGAGACCGACGCCCAGCAGGATCACCACGGTGGCAACGATGAGCAAGGGCGTCAACGGCTCGCCGAGCACGGCCGCACTCAGGCCGATCCCCACGACCGGTGTCGCAAAATGCCATGTGGTGATACGCGCGATCCCGGCCCGGTTCATCGCATAGAACCACGCGATAAACGCGAGGATTGATGCCCCGAGGGAAAGATAAAGCACCGCAATCCAAGCATTTAATTCCATCGCCGCCAATGTCGGACCATCGACACGGAATACGAGCCAGGGCAGCACAATGGCGCTGGCGACCAGAACGCTCCACATGGTCATCGCCGGCGTGCTGAACCGCGGCGCGAGCTTGGCCCCGAACACAAAACTCACGGCACCCGAAAGCGCTCCCGCCATCACCAGCAGGTCGCCCTGCCAGGTCGCACCCGTCGAATCGAAGCCGACCGCCTCGGCGATCAGCAGCACCGCCCCGACGAACGCGACCGAAACGCCGATCCACCAGCGGCGCGGCGGCCAGCGCCGGTTGACGGCGGATTCAAGCAGCCCGGCGAATACCGGCGTGGATGCCTGCACGACGGCGGCATGCCCCGCCGTCGTCATTTCGACCCCGACCGTGAAGAAGACCGGAAAGCCGATCAGCCCGAAGGTCGACAGGCCGAGCAGGTACCACTTGTCGGCACCCCGCCACGGCATGGCGAGGCCCATGAAGATGATCAGGGCCAGCGCAAAAGGCGCCGAGGCCAGCGTGCGCATGAGCGCGAGGCTCAGCCCGTCGATGGAAACGACGCCGAGCTTGGTGATCATCGGGGTCCCGCCCCAGACCAGGATCGTGAAGACCGCCGCCGCCGTCGCGAACGACAGGAACGGGGTGTTGGCGGTGACAGGAACGGGCTTCGGTTCTGACAAGGATATCAGCCGGAAAGTTGCGAGGGATCAACGGTCACGCCGTGATCGAGCGGTCCGTGGCCGCCACCGTAACCGGGCGCCGACAGGATGGCGGCACGCACGTAGCGCCGGGCCCGCGCCACCGCATCCGTCAGGGACATTTCCTGCGCCAGCCCGGCCGCGATCGAGGAAGCGAGCGTGCATCCGGTCCCGTGGGTGTGCGCGCTGTCGATGCGCGAATCGGCAAAGCGGACGGTCTCATCGCGGGTGACCAGCAAATCGACCACCTCGTCGCCGTCGACATGGCCGCCCTTCACGAGCGCGGCGGCCACACCCATCTCGAGCAGCTTCTCCGCCGCACGCTTCTGTCCATCCTCGTCCGAGACCTCGATGCCGGTCAGCGCCGCGGCCTCCGGCGCATTCGGGGTCAGGACCGTGGCGCGCGGGAGAAGCAGCGCGCCGAGCGCGTCATGGGCGCCGTCGTCGAGCAATCGCGCACCACCCTTCGCCACCATGACCGGATCTGCCACCAGGGGAATTTCCGGGACGGCGTCGAGTTCGCGCGCCACCGTTTCGATCACGTCGACATTGTGCAGCATGCCGGTCTTGATCGCGTCGGCGCCGAGGTCGTCGAGGACGACGCGCATCTGTTGTGCGACGAACGCTGTATCAACACCGAAGACCCCGTGCACACCGCGCGTATTCTGGGCGGTCAGCGCCGTGACGGCGGTCATCGCGAAGCCGCCGAGCGCGGTTACCGACTTGATGTCTGCCTGGATGCCCGCACCACCGCCCGAATCCGAGCCGGCAACGATCAGGACGCGCCCCTTCATGACGGGTTCATGTTCGGATCAGGCCGCGGCTTCGGCGATGGCGCTGGCGATCTCGTCGACGACCGCGTTCACCGCCGCCTCGTCGCGGCCCTCGGCCATCACGCGGATGACCGGTTCCGTGCCCGACGGCCGGATCAGCACCCGGCCCTCGCCCCCGAGACGCTGTTCGCCCGCATCGACGGCAGCCTTCACGGTTTTTGCGTCCATCGGTGCGCCGCCGCTCACGCGAACATTCTTCAGGATCTGCGGATAGGGATCGAACACCTGGGCGAAGTCGCTCATCGGCTTGCCGGCGTCCGCGCGCGCGGCGAGTACCTGAAGGGCGGCGATCAGGCCATCGCCCGTGGTCGAATGGTCACTCAGGATGATATGGCCGGACTGCTCGCCGCCGAGGTTGAACCCGCCTTCGCGCATCAGCTCCAGCACGTAGCGGTCCCCGACCTGGGAACGTTCGAGACTCAGGCCCAGCGATTCCAGAAATTTCTCCAAACCGAGGTTCGACATGACGGTCGCGACGACGCCGCCTCCCGACAGTCGTCCTGTCTCGTGCCAGGACCGTGCAATCATGGCCATCACCTGATCGCCATCAACAACCTGCCCGGTCTCGTCGCACAGGATCACCCGGTCCGCGTCGCCGTCGAGCGCGACTCCGAGGTCCGCGCCGTGCGCCACAACCGCTTCCTGCAGGGTGCCGGTGGACGTCGCGCCGCATTCGCGGTTGATGTTCGTGCCGTCGGGTTCGATCGCGATCGGGATGACATCTGCACCCAACTCGTGGAAAACGCGGGGCGCGACCTTGTAGGCCGCGCCGTTGGCGCAATCGACCACGAGCTTGAGCCCGTCCAGACGCACGCCGCGCGGAAAGCTGTGTTTCACGAACTCGATATAGCGTCCCTGGGCATCGTCCAGCCGCCGGGCGCGGCCCAGCCGGTCGGCGGGGGCGAGGTGTTCGAGGAGGCCGTTCTCGACCAGCTCCTCAATCTCCGCCTCGACATCGTCGGACAGCTTGTACCCGTCGGGACCGAACAGCTTGATCCCGTTGTCCTCGAACGGGTTGTGCGATGCCGAGATCATCACGCCCAGGTCGGCGCGCAGCGAGCGGGTCAACATGGCGACGGCCGGCGTGGGCATCGGCCCGACCAGCACCACGTCCATCCCCATGGCCGTGAACCCGGCCTGCATGGCCGGTTCGATCATGTAGTTGGACAAGCGTGTGTCCTTGCCGATCACGACGAGATGCCGGTGATCGCCGCGCGTGAAACGTCGCCCGGCCGCCATGGCGACGCGCAGCGCCGTTTCGGCGGTCATCGGTTCCTGGTTTGCCTTGCCCCGAATACCGTCGGTGCCAAACAACTTGCGCGCCATGCGAGGGCTCCGCGTGTTCTCGTCAAATCCTTATAGCACCGCGCACGTGCGCGTCCGCAACGCCGTCACGCCGCAAGCCCGGTGGATTTTCGCCAGACATCGATCGCCCGGCGTGTCTCTGCCACGTCGTGGACCCGGACGATCTGCGCACCGCGTTCGACGGCAGCCAGAGCGGCAGCAACGGACCCGGACACGCGCGCTTTCGGGTCGGCTTCGCCGGTCCAGACCCCGATGAAGCTTTTCCGCGACAGTCCCACGGCCAGCGCGCAGCCAAGACCGTGGAACGCCGCCAGGCCGCGCAGCAAGGCGGCGTTGTGGTCCACGGTCTTCCCGAACCCGAAACCGGGGTCGACCGCGATCCGTGCCGGGTCGATCCCGGCGGCAACGCATCGCGCCACGCGGGTCGCGAGCCAGCGGACGACGTCCGCCACCACGTCATCATAGGCCGGTGCGGCCTGCATCGTCTCCGGCGTGCCCTGCATGTGCATCAGGATCACAGACGCGCCGGTCTCCGCGACCACCTCGATCGCGCCATCATCGGCCAGCGCGCTCACGTCGTTGACGATCGTGGCACCCGCGTCGCGCGCGGCCCGCATAACGGCAGCCTTGCGTGTATCGATGGACACGGTGATCCCGTCCGCGGCGAGTGCCTCGACGACCGGCAGCACGCGCGCACACTCTTCGTCAACGGACACCGGCGCAGCGCCGGGACGGGTCGATTCACCCCCCACATCCACGATATCCGCACCCTCCGATGCGAGCTGCCGTCCGAAGGCGATTGCGGCCCCCGTGTCCGCATGGTCACCGCCATCGGAAAAACTGTCCGGGGTCACGTTGCAGACTCCCATGATGCGCGGGCGGGCGTCCGGCCCCGACAGCTGAAGCCCCGCGAAGTCCCGCCGCGGCGCGGTCAGCCGTTCGAGCGCGGCGGCCATGTCGGTCTCGGCCGCAGCTCGGTGAAGATCGCCCGCCGCAAGAAGCTCGTCGCCGATGCGCGCATGCGTGAACGCGAGTGGTCCGCCCGCCAGTGCGAAGGCGGTCCCGCGCACACAGAAATCGCGCGCGGCCGGGCCCGTCACCAGCCCCTCGGGCGTCACGACGAGGTCGTCGGGAAAGGAAAGGGGCTCCCGCGTATTCGCGAAAGCCCCGCTGGAATCCTGCATATCGCGCGGCGACCGGCGTCAGCCTTGCGGCTGCGGCTCCGGTTCCATGCCGCCCGACGGCCGGTCCTTCTTGTTCGGGTTGCCGCTGGTGGGCACCGACGAGCGCGGCCGGTCGGCCGAGCCGGACTCGTCGTTGTCGGAGCGGTCGATGGACCCGCCCTTGAGCAGTGTGTCGACCTCGTCGGCGGACAGCGTCTCGTAGTCGAGAAGCCCCTGCGCGATGGCGTGCAGGTCGTCCATATGCTCGGTCAGGATCCGCCGTGCATCCGCCTCGGCCTGGTCGATCAGCGAGCGGATCTCGTCATCGATCACCTTGGCCGTCGCATCGGACACATTCTTGTGCTGTGACACGGAGTGGCCGAGGAAGACCTCCTCCTGGTTGTCCTCGTAGCGCAGCGGCCCGAGCTTCTCGCTGAAGCCGTACTCGGTGATCATGCGGCGGGCAAGGTTGGTCGCTTCCTTGATGTCGTTGCCGGCGCCTGTGGTGACACGGTCCTTGCCGAAGATCAGCTCCTCGGCGACGCGGCCGCCGAACATCATCGCCAGTTTGGCTTTCAGTTCGTAGATCGAATACGTGTATCGGTCGCGTTCCGGAAGCGACATGGTCACGCCCAGCGCACGGCCGCGCGGAATGATCGTGACCTTGTGGAGCGGATCGCAGCCGTCCATCTCCAGCCCGACCAGCGCGTGCCCGGCCTCGTGGTAGGCGGTCAGGCGCTTTTCCTCCTCGGTCATGACCATCGAGCGGCGCTCGGCACCCATGAGCACCTTGTCCTTCGCGTCCTCGAATTCGGCCATGGTGACCATGCGGCGGCTCTTGCGCGCCGCGATCAGGGCTGCCTCGTTGACCAGGTTCGCGAGGTCCGCACCGGAGAATCCGGGCGTGCCGCGTGCAATGGTCTTCGCGTCGACGTCCGGCGCCAGCGGCACCTTGCGCATGTGAACCTGCAGGATCTTCTCGCGGCCGATGATGTCCGGGTTCGGCACCACAACCTGCCGGTCGAAGCGCCCCGGACGCAGCAGCGCCGGGTCGAGCACGTCCGGGCGGTTCGTCGCGGCGATCAGGATAACGCCCTCGTTGGTCTCGAAACCGTCCATCTCGACCAGCAACTGGTTGAGCGTCTGCTCGCGCTCGTCGTTCCCGCCGCCGAGGCCCGCGCCGCGATGGCGGCCGACCGCGTCGAGCTCGTCGATGAAAATGATGCAGGGCGCATTCTTCTTGCCCTGCTCGAACATATCGCGGACGCGCGAGGCGCCGACGCCGACGAACATCTCGACAAAGTCGGAGCCGGAAATCGTGAAGAAGGGCACATTGGCCTCGCCCGCGATCGCGCGCGCAAGGAGCGTCTTGCCCGTGCCCGGCGGGCCGACGAGCAGCACGCCCTTGGGAATCTGTCCGCCGAGGCGCTGGAACTTCTGCGGGTCACGCAGGAACTCGACGATCTCCTCGACCTCCTGCTTGGCTTCCTCGACGCCCGCGACGTCCTCGAACGTCACGCGGCCGGATTTCTCGGTCAGCAGCTTGGCGCGCGATTTCCCGAAGCCCATGGCCCGGCCGCTGCCGCCCTGCATCTGGCGCATGAAGAAGATCCAGATGGCGACGATCACGATGAACGGCAGCCACGACAGCAGCATGCCCAGCAGCGGGTGCACCTCCTCCTTCGGCGCCGCGGTGATCCGCACGCCGTTATCGGTCAGGCGCTGCACGAGGTTCGGGTCGTCCGGCGCGTAGGTCGTGAAGCTGGAGCCGTTGCGCAGGGTTCCGGAAATGTCCTGGCCCTGGATCGTGACGTCCTGCACCTGGTCGTTCTCGACCTGGGCGATGAAATCGGAGAAGGCGAGCTTCTGTTCGGCGCCCTGTCGGCCCGAGCTCTGGAACAGGTTGAAGAGCGCCACGACAAGCAGGGCAATGATGACCCAGAGCGCCAGGTTTCTGCCGAAGTTGTTCAAGTGTCTTCTCCATTCGACCGTGCGGCGAGTGCGCCGGTCCGGGCCAGGCGCGCATCCGTCGCACCGCAGGCCCCCGAAACAGCCCCTAACATGGGACTCCCGGAGGCATAGGGCAATGCGTATTTCGTCGCGGTCATCGAACCGTGAATATCGTTAAAATCCGCCAAAAATCGCGCCAGCGATCGGCATTCTCGGGGCAAATCGCACGAAACATCGCGAATTGGACGCGAATCCCGGCCCCGCGACGAGGTCTCCGCGCGCGAACAGGCCCGGAAGCGCCCAGCGGACATCCGCTGGAAGCGCAAGGATTCGCGGCAGAGCGACCTCCCGAACCTTGTGCGCCGGCGCCCGGCCGAGCGCGTCCACCGTGAGCTCTGCGCATCCGCCGTCCGCGATCGAGATTTCATACCTGCTGTCCCATGCGACGTTCCCGTCGGCCACACCCGTCGGCCCGGCAACGGCGGCGTGCTCGCGCCGCACAATCAATACGCCGTCCGCGCGCGATGCGATCACACATCCGGCAAGCGTCCGGTGGATGTCCGGCTGCCCGTCCGCAACGGCACCCCACAGCGCGTCCAGCCGCGCACCGCGCGGAGGATAGACACGCCCGCCGATGCTGGTGACCACACGCCCCAGCACATCACGGCCGGGCAGG
>JAEPNS010000107.1 GCA_017643325.1 Alphaproteobacteria bacterium
CGCCGTCGCGTCGGGGACCGTGAAGTCGATCACGGCGTCAACGCCGGAGAACATCGCGGCAGCGTCGTCGGCGATCTTCACGCCCAGGTCACCCACCCCGGCCAGCGCGCCGGCATCCGCGCCGGCATGCTCGGAGCCCGCCGCCTCGCTCGCGCCGGCCAGTACGCAGCCGTCCGTTTCGGCCACGACCTGCACGAGCATGCGGCCCATCCGGCCCGCCGCGCCGACAATTCCGATCTTGAGCTGATCCGCCATGTCCTCGTCCCCTCGCCACCCGCCAATCCGGGGCGAGCGCGAAGATAGCATTTCGGGCGCCGATACCAACGCCCGAGACGGAGACGTCCGGCGCTAGTCCTTCAGGTCGTCCCAGAACTCCTTCACCTTGGTGAAGAAGCCTTCCGATTCCGGGCTGTGCTTGACCGAGCCGCCGCCGGTGTCCTCGAACTTCTTGAGCAGCTCGCGCTGCTCCTTGGTGAGGTTCACCGGGGTCTCGATCTGCGCCTGGACGTACATGTCGCCGCGTGCATTGGAGCGCAGCACCGACATGCCCTTGTTGCGCAGGCGGAACTGCTGGCCGGTCTGGGTGCCCGCCGGGATGTTCACCCGGGCACGGCTGCCGTCGATCGAGGGCACCTCGATCGAGCCGCCGAGCGCGGCCGTTGTCATCGGGATCGGAACCCGGCAATGGATGTCCGCGCCCTCGCGCCGGAAGAAGCGATGCGGGCGGATGGTGACGAAGATGTAGAGGTCGCCCGGCGGCCCGCCGCGCAGGCCGGCCTCGCCCTCGCCGGCGACGCGGATGCGCGTGCCGTCCTCGATGCCCGCCGGAATGTTGACCGACAGCGTCTTTTCCTTGTTCACCCGTCCGGCACCGGCACAGGATCCGCACGGGTTGTCGATCACCCGGCCCGCGCCGTGACAGGTCGGGCAGGTGCGCTCGACCGTGAAGAAGCCCTGCTGCGCACGGATCTTGCCGGCGCCCTGGCAGGACGGGCAGGCCGTCGGTTCCGCGCCGCCCGCCGCACCGGAGCCGTGGCATTCCTCGCACGCCGCCGAGGCGTTGACCTTCACCCGGGCCTGCTTGCCCTTGAAGGAATCCTCGAGGCTAACGTCGAGGTTGTAGCGCAGGTCCGACCCGCGCGTGCTCGTGCGCCGGCGCCCGCCGCCCCGGCCGCCCATGAACTCCCCGAACATCTCGTCGAAGATGTCGGCGAAGCCGCCACCGGAGTTGAAGTCGAAGCCGCCCGCCTGTGGTCCGCCGGTGCCGTCGAAGGCCGCATGGCCGAACCGGTCGTAGGCCGCGCGCTTCTCGTCATCCTTCAGGATGTCGTAGGCCTGGTTGACCTCCTTGAAACGCTGCTCGGCCTTCTCGTCGCCGGGGTTGCGGTCGGGGTGCAACTCCTTGGCGAGACGCCGGTAGGCACTCTTGATCGCCGCCGCGTCCGCGCCGCGCTCGACCCCGAGTGTCTGGTAATAATCCTTGTCCGCCATCGCGCTCCCTCACCCCGCACGCCCCGGCCGGGACGTGCAGCGCGCACAGCCCGTGGCCATGCGCGCCGCGTTGTCCCGATGGCCGTTACGAGGCCGAAGACTGGCCCTTGGGCTCGTCCTCGTCGTCGACTTCCTCGAAGTCGGCGTCGACGATGGTCTCGTCGGGCGAGTCGCCGTCGGCCATGTCGGCTTCCGCCGCCTCCGCCGCTGCGTCCCCGCCTTCGCCCTGCTCGGCCTTGTAGATGGCCTCGCCGAGCTTCATCGAGGAGGTCGCCAGCGCCTGGAGCTTGGCCTGGATATCCTCCAGGTCGTCGCCCTCGGCCGCGGACTTGAGCGCCTCGAGATCGGCCTCGATCGCGGACTTCTCCTCCTCGGAGATCTTGTCGCCGTGTTCGGACAGGCTCTTCTCGGTCTGGTGCACCAGGGCTTCCGCCTGGTTCTTCACCTCGACCGATTCGCGCCGCTTCTTGTCCTCTTCGGCATGCTCCTCGGCATCCTTGACCATCCGGTCGATGTCGTCGTCGGACAGGCCGCCCGAGGCCTGGATGCGGATCTGCTGCTCCTTGCCCGTGCCCTTGTCCTTCGCCGACACGTTGACGATGCCGTTGGCGTCGATGTCGAAGGTGACCTCGACCTGCGGCACGCCACGCGGCGCCGACGGGATGCCGACCAGGTCGAATTGGCCGAGCAGCTTGTTGTCGGCCGCCATCTCGCGCTCGCCCTGGAACACGCGGATCGTCACCGCGCTCTGGTTGTCCTCGGCGGTCGAGAAGACCTGGCTCTTCTTGGTCGGGATGGTCGTGTTGCGGTCGATCAGGCGGGTGAACACGCCGCCCAGGGTCTCGATGCCCAGCGACAGCGGCGTCACGTCGAGCAGCAGCACGTCCTTGACGTCACCGGCCAGGACGCCGGCCTGGATGGCCGCGCCGATCGCGACGACCTCGTCCGGGTTCACGCCACGGTGCGGCTCGCGCCCGAACAGGTTCTTCACGGTCTCCTGCACCTTGGGCATGCGGGTCATGCCGCCGACCAGGATCACCTCGTCGATCTCGTTCGGTTTCAGGCCCGCATCCTTCAGCGCCGCCTCGCACGGCTTGACCGTGCGCTGCACGAGGTCCTCGACCAGCGCTTCCAGCTTCGCCCGGGTGAGCTTGACGTTGAGATGCTTCGGGCCCGATGCATCGGCGGTGATGAACGGGAGGTTCACCTCGGTCTGGGTCGAGGACGACAGCTCGATCTTCGCCTTCTCGGCCGCCTCCTTCAGGCGCTGCAGCGCGAGCTTGTCCTCGCGCAGGTCGATGCCCTGGTCCTTTTTGAACTCGTCGGCCAGGTACTCGATGATGCGCGCGTCGAAGTCCTCGCCGCCGAGGAAGGTGTCGCCGTTGGTCGACTTCACCTCGAACACGCCGTCGCCGATCTCCAGGATCGAGACGTCGAAGGTACCGCCGCCGAGGTCATAGACCGCGATCGTGCCGCTTTCCTTCTTGTCGAGGCCGTAAGCCAGCGCGGCCGCCGTCGGCTCGTTGATGATGCGCAGGACCTCGAGGCCGGCGATCTTGCCCGCATCCTTCGTGGCCTGGCGCTGGGAATCGTTGAAGTAGGCCGGGACGGTGATGACCGCCTGGTCCACCGTCTCGCCGAGAAACGCCTCAGCGGTCTCCTTCATCTTCTGCAGGATGAAGGCGCTGATCTCGGACGGGCTGTACTTCTTGTCGTTCGCCTCGACCCACGCGTCGCCGTTGTCGCCGGAGACGATCTTGAACGGGACGAGGTCCTTGTCCTTCTCGGTCAGCGGGTCGTCGTACCGGCGCCCGATCAGGCGCTTGACCGCGAAGATCGTGTTCTCCGGGTTGGTGACGGCCTGGCGCTTGGCCGCCTGGCCCACGAGACGCTCGTCGTTGTCGGAGAACGCCACCATCGACGGGGTGGTGCGTGCGCCCTCGGAGTTTTCGATGACCTTGCCCTGATCGCCGTCCATGACCGCAACGCAGGAATTGGTCGTGCCCAAATCGATACCAATTACTTTCGCCATGAGATCCTTGCTCCTCAGCAGGTCCGTCCGGCCCTGACGGCACCGTGACAAACCCCCATATTTTCGCTTTCAAAGGCCCTATACCGGACCAGACGTGTTCGCCGGAGATATAGGGAGTGCCCGTTTCGCGCGCAACCACCGGCGGGCAACCAATTTTTCGAGCAATTTCCGGCATTTCATGGCTGGCCTGCACCGGTAACATGGCCCCATGATCATTTCCGCCAGCTACAAGACCGATATCCCGGCGCTCTACGGCGACTGGTTCCGCGCCCGCCGCGCCGCGGGCCACGCCACCGTACGGAACGTCTGGAACGGAAAGGATTTCCGGGTGTCGCTGCGCGACGAGGATTGCAGCGCCTTCGTGTTCTGGACCCGCAATCCGGCCCCGTTCCGAGACGAACTCGACCGCACCGCACAGCGACACCCGTTCACGGTCCAGTTCACGGTCAACGGGAACCCGCGCTGGCTGGAGCGGGCTGTCCCTGCCCGCGCCGACGCTGTTGAGGAACTGAACCGGATTTCAGCGCGCTTCGGGCCGGACGCTGCGGTCTGGCGCTACGACCCCGTCCTGCTTACCGACGACACGCCCGCATCGTGGCACGTCGACAATTTTACACGAATCGCCGACGCCGTGGCCGGCGCGACGAACGAGGTCGTCGTCAGCTTTGCCCGGATCTACCGCAAGACCCGGCGCAACCTCGACCGGGCCTGCGCGATGCATCGTCACCAGTGGCAGGGCCCGCCGGACAGTCAGCGTACGGACCTCGCCGCAGCGCTGCAGGACCGGGCCGGCGAGCGGGGCATCACGCTCTCGCTTTGCGCCCAGCCGGACCTCATCGCGGCGGGGAAAGGCGAAGGCATCACGTTCACGCCGGCGCGCTGCATCGACGTCGCACGGCTCAACCGCGTCGCGGCCCATTTCGGCATTGCGGACGTGACCGCCCGGACGAAGGGACCGCGCGAGGGCTGCCTGTGTGCCGAATCGCGCGACATCGGCGCGTACGACACCTGTTCCCATGGTTGCGTTTACTGCTATGCGGTATCCGACCCGGACGCGGCGCGCCGGCACCAGCGCGCGCATCGCCCTGACGCCGAATCCCTCCACCCTGAGACGGTCTCCGCTCCATGAATGCTCCCCCCCGCCCCCTCGACATTCACGCGTTCCTGTCCAGCGAAGGCGTCGAGCTCCCGCCGATGAAGATAGTCGATGTCGGCGCGATGGATGTGGGAGAGGCCGAACCCTGGGCGCGGCTCGTCGCGACCGGCGCGGCCAGCCTCGTGGGCTTCGAGCCGAACGCCGGCGAATGCGAGAAGCTCAACGCCGCCGCGAAGGCGAACACCAGCTACCTGCCCCACGCGCTGGGCGACGGCCAAACCCGTGTCCTCCACATCGGGCGCGAGGCCATGACGTCATCGCTGTTCCAGCCCGACCCGGACGTGATGGGGCGATTCCACAGCCTCTGGGAGCTGTGCGAGCCCGTCGGCGAGGAGACCGTCGACACCGTCCGCCTCGACGATGTCGAGGCCGCGCGGCCCGCCGATTTCCTGAAGCTCGACGTCCAGGGGGCCGAGGCGCTGGTGCTGGCCGGCGCGCGCGACAGCCTCGGGGAAATCCTCGCGGTCCAGACCGAGGTCAATTTCCTGCCGATCTACAGGGGGCAGGCGCTGTTCGCGGACGTCGACATCCTGCTGCGGGAAAACGGCTTCGCGTTTCACACCATGGTCGGCGTCGGGTCGCGCCCGTACCGCCCGCTCATCAGGGACGGCAATCCCAACCGCGGCTTCGCCCAGGTGATCTGGAGCAACGCGCTCTATTTCCGGGACCCGGCGGCCTTCCCCGCGATGGCCGAATCCGATCCGGACCGGCTGCTCAAGGTCGCGGTGCTGGCGCACGAGCTGTACGGCGCTTTCGATTTTGCCGCGGTCGCGCTGCAGCACTACGGCGCGGCCCGCCGGCAGGGACTGGCGACCGCCTACATCCGCGCGCTCATGGCCGCCGACCCGACGATCACCGCCCAGAAGTAGCGCGCTGTCAGGCGGTGGTGTCGACCTTGCCGTCGTCCGCGCCGGACTCGCCGCCTGCGGACTTCGCCACGCCGACCCGCGCCGGGCGGAGCAGGCGGTCGTGGAGCTGGTAGCCCGGCTGGATCACCTGCGCGACGGTCCCGTTGGGCAGATCCGTGCCGGGCACCTCGAACATCGCCTCGTGCATGTTCGGGTCGAAAGCCTCGCCCATCGGGTCGAGCCGCTTGATGTGGTTCGCTTCCATCACCTGGAAGAAACTGGCCTGCACCGCCTTCACGCCCTCGGCGAGGACACCGAGCAGCTCGTGCTCATCGCGCCGCTCCTCCGGCACCGCGTCGAGCGCACGCTCGAGGTTGTCGGCCACCTGCAGGATGTCGCGCGCGAAGCCCGTCACCGCAAACTTGTGGGCGTCCTGTACGTGCCGCTCGCTGCGCTTGCGCATGTTTTCCGTCTCGGCCATCGCCCGCAGTAGCTGGTCGCGCAGTTCCGCGACCTGGGCTTCCAGCTCCGCGGTCCGGTCGTCCGCGCCTGCCACGGCCGCGCCCGGATCCGCATCCGGCGCAGCGTCGTTGGCCGGCGCCGGCGCGTCCGGTTCGGCCGGGGATTCGTTTTCCGGTGTCTCGTTCTCGTTCATCACACTCGTTCCTGCCGCCGCCCCGACCGGGGCGGCCCTGTCTTGTGTTAGCCCATCAGACGTCCGACCACCTGGGCGGTGTAGTCCACCACGGGGATGATCCGCGCATAGTTGATCCGGGTCGGACCGATGACGCCGACGGCGCCCACGATTTCCTGTTCGCTGTTGCGGTAGGGCGCGACCACGACCGAGCAGCCCGCCACCGAGAACAGCTCGTTCTCCGACCCGATGAATATCTGCACACCCTCGCCGTCGCGCGCGGCGTCGAGCAGCTTGAACCAGGATTCCTTGGTTTCGAGCGCGTCGTAGAGCGTGCGCACGCGCTCGAGGTCCTCGACGGCCTGCACGTCGTCCAGCAGGCGTTCCGTGCCGCTGACGATAAGCGCCGCCTCCGCGCCTTCGCCCGTCGCCGTCGCCATACCCGCCTCGACGAGCTTGCGGGTGAGGTCGTCCAGATCGCGGCGGTGGGTTTCGAGTTCGGCCGCCAGCTGGCGCTGCGCCTGCTCGATCGTCTTGCCGACCATCCGCGCGGACAGGAAGTTCGTCGCCTCGACCATGGCCGAAGCCGGCATCCCGGGGGGCACCTCGACAATGCGGTTCTCGACGCTTCCGTCCTCGGTCACCAGCACCACAAGCGCGCGGCCGGGCGCCAGCGAGACGAACTCGATATGGCGCAACGGCGAGTCGCTCTTGGGCGCCACGACCAGCCCGGCCGCGTTGCTGAGCCCGGACAGGACGCGCGAGGCCTCGTTCAGGGTCTGCTGCACGCTCCGGCCCTGGGCCGCGCACTGGGCCTCGATCGCCTTGCGCTCCTCGTCGGTCAGGTGGCCGACCTCGAGCAGGCCGTCCACGAACATGCGCAAGCCCGCCTCGGTCGGGATACGCCCGGCCGAGGTGTGCGGCGAGAACAGCAGGCCGGCGTCCTGCAGGTCGGCCATCACGTTGCGGATCGTCGCCGGCGACAGGTCGAGGTCGAGGTTCCGCGACAGGGTGCGCGAACCCACCGGCTCGCCCGTCTCGAGATAGCCGTCGATGATCTGCCGGAGGATCTCCGAACTGCGTGCGTTCAACTGTGGCAGCGAGCGGCTCATGGGCCCGTTTCGCGGTTGTTCCGTGGTTTCGGTTTCGACACCTGAAATGCCCGGTCAACTTAGGCACGGGCCCGCCCCCGATCAAGAACGGGCGACGGCGGCCGCCACGGTGGACGGCACCGCGGCCTTGCGACTAGGTTGCGCTCCATCGTCCCCCACCCGTCAGGATTCCCGATGGCCAAGACCTTCAAACGACCCTCGAAACGCGCGCCCGACGAGATGCGCCGCATCCGTCTCAAGACCGGCGCCGCGAAATACGCCGAGGGCTCCTGCCTGGCGATGTTCGGCAACACCCATGTGCTGTGCGCCGCGTCGGTCGAGGAGCGCGTGCCGCCATGGATGCGCGGCGGCGGGTCCGGCTGGGTCACCGCCGAATACGGCATGCTGCCGCGCTCGACCCACGAGCGCACGGGGCGCGAGGCGGCCCGCGGCAAGCAGTCGGGCCGCACCCAGGAAATCCAGCGCCTGATCGGCCGGTCGCTGCGTGCGGTGACGGACCTGGAGGCGCTCGGGGAACGGCAGATCCGGCTCGACTGCGACGTGCTGCAGGCCGACGGTGGCACCCGGACGGCATCGATCACCGGCGCCTGTGTGGCGCTGCACCTCGCCTGCCAGGGGCTGGTCAAGTCCGGCGCCATCGAGACCAACCCCGTGACGGAACTCGTTGCGGCGGTGTCCTGCGGCATCTTCGAGGGCGAGCTGGTGCTCGACCTCGACTACCCGGAGGATTCGAACGCCCAGGCCGACGCGAACTTCGTGCTCACCGAAAAGGGCGGGATCGTCGAGATCCAGGGCACGGCGGAGGACCGGCCCTTCTCGCGCGCGCAGTTCGTGAAGCTGCTCGACCTGGCGCGCGACGGCGTGTCCGACCTGGTGGCGCACCAGCGCAAGGCGCTGGGGATCGCATAGCCCGGCAATGGCCCGCCCGTTCGACAACGACCGGCTGGTCATCGCCAGCCACAACGCCGGCAAGGTCCGCGAGATCGCCGAGCTGCTCGCGCCCTACGACATCTCCGTCGTGAGCGCGGGCGAACTGGGCCTCCCGGAACCCGAGGAGACCGGCACCACCTTCGCGGAGAACGCCGCGCTGAAGGCCCGCGCGTCGGTCGCGGGGAGCGGGCTGCCCGCACTGGCGGACGATTCCGGGTTTTCCGTCGCCGCGCTCGACGGCGCGCCGGGCATCCATGCCGCGCGCTATGCCACCCGCGAAGACGGCACGCGCGATTTCGCCTGGGCGATGGAGCGCCTGCACGCCGAGACCGCCGACGCGGACGACCGGACCGCCTGGTTCACCTGCGCGCTCGCGCTGGCCTGGCCCGACGGTCATGTCGAGATCTTCGAGGGGCGGGTCGACGGCATGCTCGCCTGGCCGCCGCGCGGCGATCGCGGGTTCGGATACGACCCGGTCTTCGTGCCGAACGGCTACGCCGAGACCTTCGGGGAAATGTCGCCGGCCCGCAAGCACGCCATGTCCCACCGCGCGATCGCCTTCGAGCATCTGATCGCCGCCTGTTTCACCGCCGACGATGGCTGACCCCGGCCCGGAGGACCTCGCCCTCTATGTCCACTGGCCCTTCTGCCTGTCGCTCTGCCCCTACTGCGATTTCAACAGCCATGTGCGCGACACAGTCGACCATGGCGCCTGGCGCGACGCGCTGGTCGCCGAACTGGAGCACTATGCCGGACGTGTGCCGGGGCGCCGGCTGACGAGCATCTTCTTCGGCGGCGGCACGCCCTCGCTGATGGAGCCGGAAACGGCGCGCGCGGTGATCGCCCGGGCGCGCGAGTTGTTCGCGGCGGACGACGGCCTGGAAATCACGCTCGAGGCCAACCCCACCTCGGCGGAGACCCGCGTGATGGACGGCTTCGCCGACGCCGGGGTCAACCGGCTGAGCCTCGGAATCCAGGCGCTCGACGACGCGGCGCTCGCCGTGCTGGGCCGCACCCATGGCGCGGACGAGGCCCTGGCGGCGATCGCAGCCGCGCAGCCGCGCTTCCCGCGCGTGTCCTTCGACCTGATCTATGCCCGCCCCGGGCAGACCGTCGCGGCGTGGCGGGCGGAGCTGGCGCGCGCGCTCGAACATGCGCGCGGGCACCTGTCGGTCTACCA
>JAEPNS010000108.1:0-2385 GCA_017643325.1 Alphaproteobacteria bacterium
ACCTGCTCAGACACCTCACGGCGGAATTCCAGCTCTATTTCGCGGGCATTCTCACGCGCCTCGGCAAGCGCGGAGCGGGCGCGCGGGAGGTTGGCGCTCAGCCGGGCCAGATCGCCACGGACTTCCTCCAGCTCGCGCTGCCTCTCCAGGTGGTCCATGCGCGGCGTAAGCTTCTCTTCAAGGAGCGATCGCGACAACCGGTAGCGCTCCTCGACGAGCGGAAGGCTGCGCGCCAGGGCACGGCGCTGGGCTTCAAGCTCCGAGACCTCCTGCACCCGCTGCTCGATACGCTCGCGAGACGCCGAGATCCGGCTATCCAGTTGCGCCCGCGTCAGTTCGAGAGCTTCGTTCTCCGCCTGCACAAGCTGCGGGTGACGGGCAGCAGCATCTCCTGGATAGTCGGGTGTCGTGCCGGCCGCGAGTGCCGCAAGGCGGGCGCGCTTCAGGATCAGGCCGTCGATCCGGACCTGGATTTCCTCTCGGTTCACCCCGGCGCTCGCAAGATCCAGCTCGACCAGCGGCTGCCCGACGGTTACGGGTTCGCCGTCACGGACGTGGATCTGCTTGACGATCCCGCCCTCCAGATGCTGCACCGTGCGGACCTGTCCCTGCGGCACGACCTCGCCTTCGGCGATCGCCACTTCATCCAGCGACGAGATCGACGCCCAGGCGAGCCCGGCCACAATCAGCACGACGACAACAATGGCGCTCAGACGCCAGGACGAACCCGTGCTGCGCTCGGCGAGCGCATCGAGGCGGCTTGCCTTGTCGCCGCTCATGTCCGCTGCTCCAGCGGTACGGGCGCACCCTCTCCTGCGAAGAGCTTCGGGAGGATATCGCTTCCCGGCCCGGCGGCCGCGATGCCGCCGTTGTCCAGCACAAGGATATTCTCGCAAGCGCTGAGAAGGACCGGGCTGTGGGTCACGACAACCACGTTGTGGTCCCGGGACAGCTCCCGCAGGGACGTGCGCAACTGCTCTTCGGCCGGCCGGTCCAGATTGGCCGTGGGCTCATCAAGCAACAGGATCGGCGGATCGCCGAACATGGCCCGTGCGATCGCAAGCCGCTGGCGCTGGCCGCCCGAAAGCCTCGACCCCGCCTCGCCGACATCGGTGCCATACCCGTCCGGCAACGAAACGACGAATTCATGCGCCCCGGCGAGCCGGGCGACGCGCACCACTTCCGCGTCGGCGTCGGAATGGTCCCGACGCGCGATATTGTCCCGGATCGAGCCCGATAGCAGAAATGTTTCCTGCGGCGCATAGCCGATCCACTTCGCGAGATCGGCACGCGCATACTGGCCGATATCGCCGCCGTCGAGCAGAACCCGTCCGCTTTCCGGCGTGTAGAGCCCCTGCATCAGCTTGATCAGGGTGGACTTGCCGCTTCCACTGCGCCCGACAACGCCGTGCAGCCCGCCCGGCCGGAGGGTGAAGTTCACATCCGCTACCACCGGTTCGCCCTCGTCGTATCGAAACGTCACATGATCGACAGACAGCACGCCCTCCGGGCGGACCATCGCCACTGCCGTGCTTGTCCGCTCGTCGGGCAGGGCGAACACCTCCTCCAGGCGTTGCCGCGCCATGCGAAACGCCGACCAGGTCCGCCACGTACCGACAAGCTGGTTGAGCGGTGCGATGAGGCGATTAGCCAGCATGTTCGTGGCGATCAGCGCGCCAATGGTGATCGCCTGATCGAGGATCGCCACGGCGCCCACCGCCGTGATGGCGACAGTCGTGAGGAGCGATAGCGCAAGACCGAGATTGGCAAAGGTATCGTTGTCCCTGCCGCGTTCGAGCGCGGCCTCGATCGCCGCTTCCTGTTCGGCATCGAGGCGCGCCTGCAGGCGCGGGCCGAGGTCAAGCGACTTGAGGGTTGTGCGTCCGCTGACGAACTCTGCGACGGTTGCATCGCGGGTCAACTGCTGACCCTGCTCGCGCGCTGCCGCCTTTGTCGAAATCCGCGACGAGATGATCGCGACCACGACAAAGACCGGAACGGCAACCAGCACCACCCAGAGTATCGGAAGCGCAATCACGGCGATGATCGCCAGGAAAATCAGTGCAAACGGCACATCGACCGCAAGAACCACCGGAATACCGCCCAGGGTGTTGCGGACGCGGCTGATATCTTGCTGGAGCACCTGCCACCGTGCGCCTTCGGAGCGTTCGAGATCGCGCAGAGACAGGCGCGAAAGCTTCTCATAGAGACGCGCGCTCAACGCCGCCTCAACGCGAACCGACGCCCTCTGAAGCACCCGGCTCCGCGCCTGCCGCAGGACAAAGTCGAACGCGATCGCGATCGCCACGCCGAACACCAAAGCCTGGAGCGTTGAAATTCCCGCAAAGAACACGACCCGGTCGTAAACCTGCAGAACGAAGACCG
>JAEPNS010000108.1:2395-9372 GCA_017643325.1 Alphaproteobacteria bacterium
GATAAAAAGGGACAGGAACGTGAGTTCGCGGTACTGGGGCCACAGCTCACGCAATAGACCCGACAGCATCGATCGGCTTTTTTGGTCCGACATCAGCGTGAGCCGGAGCTCGCGGATCCGGCGGCCTGTTCCGTTTGCGGTTCTGGAGCCGCGCGCGACTCTTCAGCTTTCGGCACGAGGAAGAGGTGAGCCGGGGTCAGCTGCCCCATCGAGGCCAGCAACTGAACCCGTGCAGCGCGTGCATCGAATTCCGCGCGGATCTGGTTGATCCGCGCATTGAAGACCTCTGTTTCCGCATCGAGTACATTGAGCGCCGTCTCGTTGCCAGCCGCACGCAGCTTCTTGCGCGCCTCGAACACCTCGCGCGCGATGGTCGATGCATTGGCCAGCAGCTCCGAGCGCTCCTGCGCGGTTTTGAGGGCCTGCCACGCCAGCCCGATATCCTTTTCGACCTGGCGACGGATATCCGCTTCCGTGGCAACGGCCGCGTTCTTCTCGAAGGCCGCGCCGGCGGCAGCCGATTGTGCCCGAAACCCCGAAAACAGCTCCCAGTTCACACGCAGGAGCACCGAGTAGTCCCGTCGGATGCCGCGGTTCGTATTGACGTTGTCCTCGTAGTTGGTGCTCCCGACGAGATCAACGGTCGGAAAGAAGTCGGCTTCCGCGACCGTTTCGCGTTCCTTCGCCGCCGACACGCGGTTTCGTGCGACCTGGAGCTCGATGTTCTCGTCACGGCCGGACTCGCGGATTTCAGGCAGGGTCCGAGGCACCGCGGACGGGGGAATATCAACCGGCGTCAACTCTCCAACCGCAGGTGAGTTCGCGAACACCTCTTCGTAGTTGGTGATCGAACGCACGAGACGACCTTCCAGCGCGACCCGCCGTTCCTTGGCAAGTTGCAGGCGTGTCTTCGCGAAAAGGACATCGACCGCGATCCCCGAACCGCGCTCGACCCGCTCGTCCTCAAGGTTCAACTGGCGAGCAATTGTCCGCTCGCTCAGCGTGGCAAGTTGCACCAACAGAGAATCCCGGACCACGCCATTGTGTGCGTTGATCGCCGCCCTCGTGATCTCCTGGCGCGTCTGTTCGAGCAGCAATGCCGCTCGGGAAGAATCAAGTTTTGAGAGTTCGAACGTCGACGTGTTCTCGAAGCCCGAGAAAAGGTTCTGGGTCGCCGTAAGGGTTCCCTTCTTCCGCGGCAGACTGGACGGTTTTCCCGGATCCTCCCGACGGTCAGGGCTGTTGATATACTCGTAGCCGGTGTCGCCGGAGAACGTCAGCGTCGGCAAGAACGCGGCCCGTGCCTCATCGACCCCCTCTTCCGCTGCATTCAGGGTCTGGACGGCAGCCTGAATCCTGGGATGCTCGTCGAGGACGCGCAACAACTTCTCCTCGAACGACTGGGCCCATGCAGTCGTACCGTACGAAAACACAAGCATTGCGCCGGCCGCGCAGAGCAGCAGCGCGATCATGCGCGACATCTGACCGATCTGGGCTCGAATTTCCACGCTAACCACTTGTTCCGTTTGGAAATACCGGCGCGAATGTAGCGGATCGGATCACGCGGGTGCAATCTGCCAAAGACGCCCAGGCAATTGTTGCAATTTGCAGATGCACGTGACGCGGGCTTCCACGAAATGCGAAGCACGCGCGCCCGTTTACCGCCCGGCAGCTCGACCTCGACAAAGCACTCCAAATATTTCCCATTGTTCCCAGAGTGTTAGAGGCTCTCCGATTCGTTTCCGACATCTGGCACACCCCTTGCAGATTCCGGGACATGCTTACTCTTTCTCTCGAATTGGCAGACCAGACGATGAACCCCCATCCGAATGGTGAACACGCCGACCGGTTGCACGTGGCAACCGAGCGGCGCGCGACCGAACGAACACTCGACACCTGGAACAGGTTCGCACGTGAACGCTTATGCGAATTTGTGACGGCCATGCTCAACGACAACTGGAACGACGACAGCTACGATTTCCTGCTTGTCTACGATCAATGCAGCCCGGAACACTCCTCCATCGTTGTTTGCGGGACGGGCGCACAAGTCTTTCTCGGTCTCCCGTCGAGCCGGTTCCCGGCCGCTCAGCGCCTGCCTCACGATGTCCGCGAAGAGTTCCTCAAGGCGGCCGCACGCTCTGTCGAGACCGGAACCCCCAGCCGCAAATGCGGCAACTACACCGACAAGTTCGGGAATGAGGTCGCGTACCGTTCCATCTTCGTGCCGACAAAACCGCGCGGCAGCAGGGAACCCGCCTGTCTGTACGGGACCTTCTCGGCAAAATTCATCGACGAAGGCGCAAAAGCGGAACTGCACTGACCCAGGTGGCCGGACACATGTCCGGCCGGGTCGCCACCGCACTATTCGCCTGCTTGCCGCGTGAGAACGATCTCTTCCGCCGACGCCGGTTCGCCGGCAGGCGGATAGGCACGGCGGAACGTGCTCTCGGTTTCCGAGAGTGCCCCGTTCAGGAGCACCAGCCGGCGATCGAAGTCGATTTCCTCGAAACTGAGCCCGGCGCGGCAGTCATGCTCGAGCTCACGCGCACGCCGCTCCAGTCGCCGGGCGCCGAAGGTCGCGGCGCTGCTGCCGACACTGTGGATCTCGCGCTCGACGTCCGCGCGCGGCATGTCGCTGTCCAACGATACGCGGCCCAGCCGAGCCCGAACATCGTCCAGGAACTGGTCGACGAGATTGATCACCGCCTCGCGCCCCACGTCCGCCTCGAGTTGTCCCATCACGGCCTCGTCGAGAAGCGGGATGTCTTCCTCGAACTCCACATCCGGTTCCGCATCTGTCGCGGTGACATTTTCAGCTGCGATGACAGCCGGTTCCGCCTCATGCTCGGGTGGGGATTCTGCGGATACGAACTGGTCGGACACCTTGGCCGGGATCGCTGCCGCGCCGATCAGGCGCTCGACCGTTGCACCGAGCGTTCCCTGATCGAATGGCTTCGACAGCAGGTCGTCGGCACCCGCTTCCTCGCACAGCGTGCGATCGTCCGACACGACATCCGCGGACAGGGCGAGGATCGGCGTCGCCGCCTTGTCGTCCGGGCGCGCCCGCACACGCCGGATGATGTCGGTTCCGTGCATGTCTGGCAGATGCAGGTCGACGAGAACGGCGTCGTACACGGTCTTGTCGACAGCCGACAGCGCTGCGCGGCCGGTATCGACCGCATCGACACGGAACCCGGCGTTTCGCAACATGGCGCCGACGACCAGCCGGTTTACCTCGACATCCTCGACCAGTAATACGCGACGGCCGTCCTGCTTTGCGGGCCGGTTCACGGTGGATGACGGGAACGACGATTCCGATGAAACGCGTATCGGTTCGTCGGCTCCCGCTTGCACGCCCGTGGGTTCGAACCTGCTTCCGGTCCCGAACGGCGTGAACGCGACATGGTCGAATCCGACGTCCTTCCAACGGCCGATTTCGGCCCGGCTGGTCTGGGAAAGGGCGATGATCAGCGCGGCCGGCCTGGCGAACTCTCCCGCGGCACCGAACATCGACGCGATCTGCCGACCGCTCTCGCGTGGGAGGTTTGCATCCACGATCACGGCGGTCTCGGCCATATTGCATGCACCCAGGACCGACCCGGCTTCGCGCAGCGACACCACCTGGTCGACCGACCAGCCGCGGATGTCGGCGGCATGCTCGAACATGTCCCGCGCAACGGCGTTCTCGCTGATGATCACGGCGTTGCGGACATCGAATTCGGGTTCCTCCACCTCGCGCGGCGCATTCGACGTTCCGGTCGACGCAAAGGTCACGGTGAACCAGAAGGTGCTGCCTTCGCCCGGTTCGCTCTCGAACCCGATTTGCCCGTTCATCATCTCGACCAGGCGTTTCGCGATGGACAGGCCCAGGCCCGTGCCGCCGTAGCGCCGGTAGGTACCGGGGTCGGCCTGTGCATACTCGCCGAACAGCTCTTCCTGTTGCTCTTTCGGAATGCCGATTCCCGTATCGGTGACCTCGACACGCATGACGATCTGGCCGTTATCGATCGGCGCGCAGGTCGCACGAACATAGACACCGCCGCGTTCCGTGAACTTGACCGCGTTGTTCACCAGATTGAGCAACACCTGGCGCAGCCGGGCCGGGTCACCGACCACGCGGCGCGGCACATCGAGTGAATAGCTCGGAAACAGCTCGAGCGTCTCGCTGTGCGCCTTGGAGGCCATCAGGTCGACGACGTCGGTCACGACTTCCAGCGGATCGAAAACTTCGGGTGAGAGCTTCAGGCGTCCGGCCTCGAGCTTGGAATAGTCCAGCACGTCGTCGATCACGTTGAGCAGGGCCTTGCTCGATCGCAACGCGATCTCGGCGATCCCGCGCTGTTGGCGCTCCAACGGCATATCGATGAGCAGATCCAGCGTACCCAGAACACCGGTCATCGGCGTCCGAATCTCATGGCTCATGAGCGCGAGAAAACGAGATTTCGCCTCGTTCGCCCGATCGGCCTCGTCACGGGCAAGCCGCATCGCCTCCTCCGCCTCGCGCGTGCGCCGGATCTCGCGGATCAGCAGGAAGATCAGCGCGCCGATCCCGAGGACGGTGCCGGCCGCGGTGAGCAGCATCTCGGCGAATGCGGGCTGCAGGTTCAGGTCTCGCGCGGAAAACTCCTCGCGCTCACCGGTTTCCGCGGCGCGGATAAACCGCTGCAGGAATGCAAGCTCGACCTCGATGTCGCGCCGCATGTTGAGCGGGCCACGGATATCGTTCGCCCGCAACGCAAGTATCCGCGGTTCAAGCGACTGCAGCAAAACCCGCAGGTTATCGCCGCGCGGATAGTTGTAGGTCTCGGCGTCCTGCGCGGACTCGATCGATTCGAGCAGCTTCGGCAGGCGCTGCTCAAGTTCGCGATAACGCTCCATCACGTCTTCGCGCGAGGTGCCGCCCCGGATCGACCCGTACTGGTCGAGCGCGTTCAGGAGCTTCGAGAATTCGAACTCGATCTGGGAGATGTACCAAAGGGCCGACTTGTACTCGCCCGCATTCACCTGGTACTGCGCGCGCAGATTGATAACCGATACCGCGCTGGTCGTGCCGAGGATCGCAATGGCGATCGCCAGCAGCACATACTTCGCGTCGAGTCTTTCGAGGAGAAACCGCATGGCGTCAGAAGGGCTGGGCCCCGATGTCTATGTCCGCCGCGGTCAATGTATTTCCCGTGATTGTCGCGACCTCGTAGCCGGCCCCGGCCCCGTTGCCGTCCGCGTCGAAGATGAGCGTGCCGCCGGCACCCGGCGTGTCGGCAAAAATGAAGGACGGACCGCTGTGGGCACCGTTGTTGTTATAGGTGCCCGAGACGGTCGAGAAGTTGGTGTTGTCGACGCTCGCCAGGTTTCCGAAGTTGGCCTGCAGGAAGAAGAAGCGGTCGCTGCCGCTCACAAAGTCCGTGATCGCGTTGGTGCCATCAGCCTGGGTCGCGAAATAGAACGTGTCGTTTCCGGCTCCGCCTGTCAGCGTGTCGTTCCCGGCGCCGCTGTAGATTGTGTCATTGCCCGTCCCGCCATCGACGGTGTTGACGCCGTTGCCGGCCAGGATCACATCGTTGCCGGCACCGCCATCAATGGCCGTGGTGGAATCGCGACCGGTGATCCGGTCGTCGAAGCCTGACCCGATCACGTTTTCGATGTCTGTCAGCGTGTCTCCCTCGGCATCGCCGCCGGTTTCGGTGTTGGCGTCACCCAGATCAACCGTCACGGCCGAACCCGAATTCGCATAGCTGACGGTGTCGACACCGTTGCCGCCGTTCAGCGTATCGGCCCCCGCGCGACCATCCAGCGTGTCGTTGCCGTCGCCACCGGTCAGCGTGTTGCCACTCGCATCCCCGGTCAGCACGTCGGCGTTGGATGAGCCGATCAGGTTCTCGATGTTGGAGAGCGTGTCGGTGCCGTCGCCCGTGGCCGTGCCGGTCGTGAGGCTTGCGGTGATCCCGCCGGCCGCGCCCGCAAAGGACGCCGTGTCGGTGTCCGCGCCGCCGTCGAGGATATCGTTGCCGGCGCCGCCGAAGAGGGTATCGTCCCCCGCTCCGCCGGTCAGGGAGTTCGCGCCCGTTGTGCCGGTCAGGCTGTCGGCGTTCGCGGAACCGATCACGTTCTCGATGCTCGACAGTGTGTCGGTGCCGTCACCCGTCGCGGTGCCGGCCGCGAGGTTCACGGTCACCCCGGAGCCGCTGTTTGCAAATGTCGCCGTGTCCGTACCGTTGCCGCCGTTGAGCGTGTCGTTGCCACCTGCCCCCTCGAGTGTGTCGTTGCCGTTCCCGCCGGACAGAACGTTGGCATTGGCGTCGCCCGTGAGCACGTCTGCGTTCGACGACCCGGTGATATTCTCGAAGTTGGTGATCGTATCCGTACCGTGTCCCGACGCACTCGTCGTCGCGAGGTTGGCCGTGACCCCGGACGATGCTCCGGCGAACGAGACCGTATCGGTGCCGCCGCCGCCATTGAGGACGTCGGAGCCCGCGCCGCTGGTGATGGTGTTGGCATTGCCGTCACCGGTCAGGTTGTCACCATGGCCGGAGGCGATCAGGTTCTCGACATCGGCGATTGTGTCGCTGCCGTTCCCGCTGGCCGTTCCCGCCAGCAGGCTCGCGGTGATCGCCGATCCTGAATTGGCGAAAGACACCGTGTCGGTGTCCGCACCGCCATCGAACGCGTCGTTGCCCTCACCGCCGAACAGGGTATCCGATCCGCTGCCACCGTTCAGGACGTCATTGCCCGCACCGCCATTGAGCGTGTCGGCGCCGTTGTTGCCGTTGAGCGTGTCATTGCCGGCGCCGCCGGTAAGGACGTTCGCGCTGCTGTTGCCGGTCAGCGTGTCGTCGAAACCGGACCCCGTCAGGTTCTCGATACTCGTGTAGGTGTCGCCCGCAGCGTCATTGGTGTTGTTGCCCGGTGTGGTCAAGTCCGCGACGACACCCGCGGTCGAGTTCGCATATGTCGCGGTGTCCGTTCCCGTCCCGCCGTCC
>JAEPNS010000109.1:0-8943 GCA_017643325.1 Alphaproteobacteria bacterium
GATCCTTGTCGGCGGCTTCGGGAAACCCGGGGTTCCAGAGATCCTGATCGACGGTGTTTGCGATCTCGGTCGGCGCGGCCTGACGATCGTGACCAACAACGCAGGCACCGGCCACAGCGGCATCGCACGGCTCATCGAGGAAGGCTGCGTCGCAAAGCTCATTTGCAGCTTCCCCTGGGCCAAGGAATCGTTCGTTTTCAAAGAGATGTATGACGCCGGAAAGATAGAGCTCGAGCTGGTGCCACAGGGCACGCTCGCCGAGCGCATGCGCACAGCGGGCGCCGGACTCGGCGGTTTTCTCACCCCCACCGGCGCGGGGACGGACCTTGCCGCGGGCAAGGAAACGATGACTGTCGACGGCAAGGAATACGTACTGGAAAAGCCGCTGCGCGGCGATTTTGCCCTGATCAAGGCTTTCAAGGCCGACCCGCGCGGCAACCTGATCTACCGGATGACCGCGCGAAACTTCAACCCGATCATGGCCATGGCGGCGGACTTCACGATCGCGGAAGTGCAGGATGAGGTCGCGCTTGGCGACCTCGACCCGGAAATCATCGTCACCCCCGGAGTTTTCGTGGATACTTATCACGTGACGGGCTGGTACGAGATCGGCAAGGAGAACGCGGGATGAGCGACAATCCGAACCTTCTGACGCGACAGCAGATCGCTGCGCGTGCGGCGCAGGACATGGAAGACGGCTGGCTGGTCAACCTGGGAATCGGCATGCCGACGATGATCCCGGCCTTCATCCCGCCCGAACGCGACGTGATGTTCCACAGCGAGAACGGCGCCATCGGCTGCGGCCCGCCGCCGGCCGACAACGAGCGCGATCAGGACCTCGTCAACGCCGGCAAGGAATACATCACCATGATTCCCGGCGGCGCGTTCGTGCACCACACGGATTCCTTTGCCGTGGCGCGCGGCGGCCGGCTCGACTGTGCGGTTTTGGGTGCGTTCCAGGTCGCGGCAAACGGCGACCTCTGCAATTGGCGCCTCCCGACGCAAAAATCCGGCAGCGTCGGCGGTGCAATGGACATCGCAGCCGGCTCAAAACGCGTGTTCGCGATGATGACCCATACCGCGCGCGACGGGGCTGCGAAAATCGTCACCGAACGCACCTATCCGCTGACGGCAATGCAGGTGGTCACCAAGATCTATACCGACATGGCCGTGATCTCCGTGACGGATGACGGCCTCATCCTCGACGAGATCGCTCCGGGCCTGGCCGCCGAACAGGTGCAGGCCGTCACCGATGCGCCGCTGATCATGGATAATGTCGGCGAGATCGCCATTGCAGCCTGACCACCCGCGGGTCATTCCGAGGAGCAACGTGACGAAGCAATCCAGAGTGGACACTTCCGCTCTGGATTGCATCGCTGCGCTCGCCAGGACAGCCTTTCCGAAAAGGAACAGTTGATGAATGAACTTACATCGATCGAAGGTCAGGTCGCGGTCGTCACCGGCGGCACAGCGGGCATGGGCGAAGCGGCATGCATGCGCTTCGGCGCAGAGGGCGCGAAGGTCGCCGTGGTCGGCCGCACGCCCGAGAAAGGCGACGCCGTGGTCAAACGAATCACGGATGCAGGAGGCGAGGCCATGTTCGTAAAGGCCGAGTGCGCCGACGAGGACGAGGTCAAGGCCGCCTGCACAACCATCCTGGACGCGTGGGGCCGCGCCGACATCCTGGTGAACACGGCAGGCGGTTTTATCGACGCGCCGCCGTTGGAAGAGGTGTCGGCAGACGACATGGCGCACAGCTGGGACTGGAACGTGATGACGAAGTTCCTGATCACCCGCGAACTCGTGCCGGCGATGAAGGCGAACAGCTACGGACGGATCGTCAACATCTCTTCCGTCGCGGGCCGCACGGCGCGTGGTGCGTCCATCGAGTACGGCACGACCGAGGCCGCGATCCTGGGCCTGACCCGGCGGCTGTCCACGGAGCTTGCACCGTTCGGCATCACCGTCAACGCCATCGCGCCGGGGCTCGTGTTAACCCCGCGCGTGCAGCGCCATCCGCCGGAAGAACTGGAAAAACGCGCGAAGGCCATGCCCGTAGGCCGCATGGGCACGCCGGAGGAACTCGCCCACGCCATCTGGTACTTCTGCACCCCCGGCGCGGGCTTCACGACGGGCGCGGTGCTGGACGTGAACGGCGGGAGCTGGATGGGATAGATCGCGGGAGTTGGCGCGCCCGGCAGGATTCGAACCTGCGACATTCGGCTTAGAAGGCCGATGCTCTATCCAGCTGAGCTACGGGCGCCCCGGACGCACTACCTGCTGCCAGTTTCAAAGTAATCCGATTCGTGCCGCGCGATCGGCCGCGGTGGAGCTAATGGCTCCACGGAAATTTGCGGTCGTAGGCGAAGTTATCCGCGTAAGCCTTTGGCTTGATTCGTCTTTCCTTCGGCTCCTGGACCACGTAGTCCAACTCCAGCCGTTTGGCGTGAGCCTCGGCTTCCTTGCGAGTATCGAACGTCAGGCGGACCTGGGACATGGTGTCACCCGCGCCCGGCCAGCCCATCATCGGATCGAGCTGCTGGCGGCGCGTGGGCTCGAATTCCAGCACCCACTTGCGTGTCTTGGCGCGGCCAGACTGCATGGCGGTCTTCGCGGGCTGGAAAATGCGTGCCTTCATGGTTTCCCCACGGTCCCTCGTGTGTGGTCGGGGCGACGAGATTCGAACACGCGACCCCCTGCTCCCAAAGCAGGTGCTCTACCAGGCTGAGCTACGCCCCGGTGATACCGGTCTCGAACCGGAAGATAGGCGCGGCGGCGCGTCGGCGCAACGCCTGTGACAGGGTGATCCGCGACCCGGCGGACGCGTAGGAAAGATCGGGGAAAATCAGCACGCTATCCCCATAAAGTAGGACGCCGCCCCCCTTGGACTCCGGCGAAATTGGCCTATCTTGCACGCAACAAGAACCTTGCACTGGGAGGTGTATATGAAACACAGCAAATTCCTGAAATCCTTGGCCGTCGGCGCGACCGCTGTCGGCCTGTTCGCGGCCGGTCCGGCCACTGCGCAGGACGCCGCAGACTATGTCCTGAACACCGCATCGACCGGTGGCACCTATCACCCTGTCGGCACGGCCATCGCAACCCTCTCGAAGGTCAAGCTGCTTCCGAAGGAGAAGTTCAGCCTCACCGCCGTGAACTCGGCCGGTTCGGGCGCGAACGTTCAGGCGCTGGGTGCCAACACCGCCCAGTTCGCCATCGTCCAGGGCCTGTTCGGCTCCTATGCGGCCACGGGCACCGGCCCGGTCTCCGAACCGCAGAAAAACATGCGTTCCGTCTCGATGCTCTGGCAGAACGTTGAGCAGTTCGTGATCCCGACGTCCGATGCCAAGACAGGCACCATGGCCGACTTCGTTGCTCTCAAGGGCAAGCCCGCCGCGCTCGGCCGCCAGAACTCCGGCACGATCGGCTCGAACAAGGTCCTTCTGGGCGGTCTCGGACTCGACATCGAAAAGGACTTTGAGCTTGTCTACGCCGGCTACGGCCCTTCCGCCGACGCGCTCGCCGACGGCAAGGTCGCCGGCATCGGTGCCCCGGCCGGCCCGCCCACCGGCGCCATCACCAAGCTGATGGCCTCGAATGAGGGCAAATTCACGCTGCTGAACGTGACCGAAGAGGAAGCCAAGAAGATGGACGGCGGCCGCAATCTGTGGGTGCCCTACACCATCAAGGCCGGAACCTACCCGGGTCAGGACAAGGATGTGCAGACCATCGCACAGCCGAACTTCCTGGCGGTGAACGCGGATGTGCCGGAAGAGCATGAGTACCTGCTCACCAAGGCGCTCTACGAGAACCTGCCCTTCCTGCAGGCGATCCACCCGGCCACCAAGGCCATGGACGTGAAGCAGGCGATGGCCGGCCTCCCGGTGCCGCTGCACCCGGGTGCGGCCCGCTACTACAAGGAAGTCGGTCTGGAGATTCCGGACCGCCTGATGGCAAAGTAGCCACCGCACAGGTGCTACCACCGTCAAACGCTTAGAGGGTGGCCGCCGGCCGGCGGCCACCCTTTCGTTTGTCCGAAACGACGGGAGGGGGCGATGACGGACGCGCAGAAAATCGATCCAGCGGAACTGGAAAACCCCGATGCGCCCGCCTCGGGCTTTCGCGACGGGGTGTGCGACTTCGACTACTGCGTCGCCAACCTGTCGCGCTACTGGCTACCGCTGCTCTTCGTGAGCGGGTTCGGCGTCTGGCATATCCTGACGAATCTCTACATCACCGAGTCCGAGCTCTGGCAGAACTCGATTCATTTCGCCGGTTTCGCCCTCCTCGCCTATGCGACGACCGCCACCTTCCGTAAGCATGCCCACAAGCGCTGGTCGATCGCCTTCGACCTGACCCTCGGCCTGCTCGTCGCCGCGTCGGCCCTTTGGATCGCCAATGCCGAGAGCGGGCTGTACGAGCGCACGCTCGCGCGCACAGGCCAATCCTGGCAGTTCGGCCCCATCGACTGGGCCGCCGGGATCATCGTCATCGTCGCCGCCATCGACTTGACGCGCCGCCTGACGGGCTGGATCATCCCGGCCCTGGTGATCATCTCACTGAGCTACATCCTGTTCCTGGGAGAGTTCCTGCCCGGCGTGTTCCGCGCCGCCAGCCTGCCCCTCGACAACGTGCTGTTCCGTTCGCTCTACAACGACGAGGGCATGTTCGGGATCATCACGACCATCTCATCGGCAAATATCACGCTGTTCATGATCTTCGGCGCGTTTCTGCTCGTGTCCGGCGCGTCGGACTTCGTCATCGAGTTCGCCAAGGTCATTGCCGGCCGGTTCCGCGGCGGCGCGGCGTTCGTCGCGGTCATTTCCTCCGCTCTGACCGGGACCATCAACGGTTCCGCCGTCGCCAATACCGCCTCGACCGGGATCATCACCATCCCGCTCATGAAGGCGAACGGCTTCCGTTCAAAATTCGCGGCCGGGATCGAGGCGTCGGCCTCCACCGGCGGCCAGATGATGCCCCCGATCATGGGCGCCGGCGCATTCGTGATGGTGTCCTTCACCGGGATCGACTACGGCACCATCGTGATCGTCTCGATCATCCCGGCGATCCTTTATTTCCTGTCGGTGGCGTTCATGGTCCGCGTCGAGGCGATGAAGCACAATATCGGCACCGAGCATGTCGAGGCTGTCGACCGGGCAAAATTGCTGGGCGGCGCCCTGAATTTCCTGCTGCCGCTCGGGATCATGACCTGGCTGCTCGTGACCGGACGCACGCCCGCCTTTGCGGCGTGTGTCGCCATCGGCACGCTCATCGTCGTCAGCTTCATCACACCGAACAGGATGATGCCGAAGAAGATCGTCCAGGCGCTGATGCTGGGCATCAAGACCTCCATCATGACCGCCGTCCTGCTGGTCACGGTGGGCTTGATCAACAATGCGGTCGTGACCTCCGGCCTCGCCAACGGCATGTCGCTGATGATCGCGCAGTGGTCGCAGGGCTCGGTGCTGATCGCGGTGATCCTGATTGCACTGGTGTCGCTGATCCTGGGTATGGGTCTGCCGGTGACAGCGGCCTATATCGTGTTGTCGATCCTGTCCGCACCGGCCCTCGCCGGCCTGCTAGCCGACGGAATCATGGCCGAGATGCTCGCGGCCGGTCTCTCCGACCCGGCGCAGATCGCCATGTTCGCGCTCATCGACTCCCCGTTCGCCGCGAATGTGGCGACAGGCATGCCACTGGAGGAAGCACGACAACTTGTCGCCAGCCTGCCGTTCGAACTGGCGCTCGTCATACGTCCGGCCCTCATCGACACCGAGACCCTCACGGTCTTCCTGCTCACCGCCCACCTGATCGTGTTCTGGCTGAGCCAGGATTCGAACGTGACACCACCGGTATGCCTCGCCGCGTTCACAGCCGCGGGAATTGCCAAGTCGCCCCCCATGGCGACAGGCGTGGAGGCGTGGAAAATCGCCAAGGGGCTCTACGTCGTGGTGCTGCTGTTTGCGTTCACGCCGCTGATCGGGTCCGGTTTCTGGGAAAGCGTCCAGATCGGCGGCTTTGCGCTCTTCGGGATCTACGCGATGAGCGCAACAATCCAGCGGTATTCGGAGGGCCCGATCCCGATCTGGCTCTATCCGGTTCTGGTGGGCGGCGGTGCCCTCTGCTTCATCCCGCTCGAGTTGCTGCTGAACGTGGTTGGCGCCGTCATCGTCGTGGGCGTGATTGTGTTTACGGCACGGCGGCGCGAGGACGTTCCGGCCTCCACCGTGACACCCGCATAGGCGACTACTGCTCCCGCAGCGAACGGGTGAAGGACTGCTGGACGGGGCTTACAAGATACTGGACCAGGGTCCGCTCGCCGGTGCGGATCAGCACTTCCGCGGGCATGCCCGGCAGCAGCTGTAGCCCCTGCAGCTTGGGATCGTTCGGGTCGTTCAGCTCGACCTGGGCCTGATAGTAGGCTTCCCCCGTGGCCTCGTCGGTGAGGCGGTCCGCGGAAATCCATGACACCGTGCCTTCGACGGTCGGCGTAATGCGCTGGTTGAAGGCCACCAGACGCACCTGTGCGCCGAGCCCGGCACGTACCACGTCGACATCGGTCGGCAGGACGCGCGCCTCGATCACCAGTTTCGCGTCGCCCGGCACGACATCGAGAACCCGCTGTCCGGGCTGGATCACGGCGCCCGGCGTGTGGACCTGCATGTCGACCACAACACCGTCGGACGGACTGATGACATCCGTGCGCTGCTGCACGTCCTCGGCCGCACGCAGGCGCTCCTGCAGATCAAGGAGCTGGGTCTCCACCTCGCGGAGTTCGGCAACCACTTCGTTGACCTGTTCGGTGCGCACCTCGAGAATCCGGATCTCGGCCTCGGCGATGTTCTGTCTGGCCCGCGCGATCGCCGCACGGTTCTGGCCGCGTTCGCCCTCGATCTCCGCCTCACGGCGCTGCAGGGCAAGCAGCCGCGATTTGGGCACAAGCCCCTTATCGAACAGGGTCTGCAGGCCCGACAGCTCGTCCCGGATCAGAACAAGCTGCTCGTCGGCAGAGCGGATTTGCGCCTGAAGGCCCACGATTTCCTCCTCAAACTGCGCGACACGCTGCTTGAGGATCTGGCGCTGGCCCTCGATTGCGGCACGCCGGGCATCGAAGATCCCGATCTGGCCGAGCATGGTCTCCTGCACGCGCGGATCGTCCCCGCGCGCCGTGAGTTCTTTCGGAAACGTAACCGTGTCCCTTCCGTCCCGCTCGGCGCGCAGCCGTGCCGCACGGGCGAGCGCCGCGATGCGCTGTCCGCGCACGAGCTCGAGCTGCGCCAGGGGCTGTGTGCCGGCCAGCCGTAGCAGGACCTGTCCCTGCGTCACGACATCGCCGTTGCGGACAAGGATTTCCTCGACGATCCCGCCCTCGAGATGCTGAACGATCCGGCGGTTGTTCTCAACGCTCACGGAACCGGACGCAATCGCCGCGCTGTCGATGGGTGCGAAGAGCGCCCATGCCCCGAACAGCCCGAAGAACAAAAGGATGATCACCGTCCCGACGAAGATCACCCGCCGGTTGCCTAGATCGTTGCTATCGCTGCCGGCGGGCATCTGCATCTGGGGCATCGGCATCGCAGGCACGCCGCCGTCCGGGCGCGGCGCAAGGGCGCCCTCCCCCTGCAGCCCATGATCGTCGCCGCCAATGCGCCCGAGGGGTGTCCCGCTCACGACGCCCCCTCTTCCGCCGGTGCGTCCCGGCGTTCGTCAATGGCCCGGGTCTGCTGCGCCACCTGCTCCGGGGCCGGCTGCGCATCGGGTGCCGGCTTGCCCATCAGCTGGGCCATGACGTCGTCGCGCGGCCCGTACATGTCGACCTTGCCCTCGCGCAGGACAAGGATCTTGTCGACATGCTCCAGCATGCTCGGCCTGTGCGCGATGACGACGATGGTCGTCCCGCGCCGGCGCATCTCGTCGATCGTGTCGAGCAGTGCCTGCTCACCGACACGGTCGAGGCTCGCGTTCGGCTCGTCGAGCACCAGCAGCTTCGGCGTGCCGAACAGGGCCCGCGCAAGCGCGATCCGCTGGCGCTGGCCGCCCGACAGCGTGCCCCCGGCCTCACCGATCTGAGTGTCGTAACCCTCCGGCAGGCCGAGAATCATCTCGTGCACATCCGCCAGTTGACCCGCGGCGATCACGGCCGCGTCATCGGCCTCGCCCATCCGCGCGATATTTTCCTTTACCGTGCCGCCGAGCAGTTCCACATCCTGCGGCAGGTAGCCGATGTAGGCGAGCCGGTCCTGGTCGCGCCACAACGCCATGTCCGCCCCGTCCAGGCGCACATGCCCCGATGTCGGCGCCCAGCTTCCCACGAGAAGACGTGCGAGAGTCGTCTTGCCGGCCGCAGATGGACCGATCAGGCCGAGCGCCTCGCCCGGTTCGAGCGAGAAGCTGACATTGCTGAGGATTGGCTCGGTCCGCGCGGGAACACCGAAGGTCACGTTTTCGACCTTCAGATATCCCTGCGGCGGCGGCAGTTCCATCTTGCCGCCGGTCGCGGTCCCGGCCGCGATCAGGTCCTTTACCCGCGCATAGGCTCCTCGTGCCGCGACCATCCCCTTCCATGCGCCGATGGCCTGTTCGACCGGTGCGAGCGCACGGCCCATGATGATCGATGCCGCGATCATCGAGCCCGGCGTAATCTCCTGCTGGACGGCAAGGAACGCGCCGGTCCCGAGCACCCCGAGCTGGATCGCGAACCGCGCGAACTTGGCAAATGCGGTAATCGCGCCACCCCGCTTGCTGGCAATCGCCTGGAAGGCGATCATGCGGGAGTTGTCCTGGTTCCAGCGGTTGACGAGGTTCGGCAACACGCCCATCGCGGCAATCATGTCCGCGTTGCGGACCGCGGTCTCCGCCCGGTGCATGGATTTCTGGGATTCCGCGCTGGCCTGTGACAGAGGATCGCGGGTGACGATCTCGTTGGCCAGAGCGAGCCCGAAC
>JAEPNS010000109.1:8953-9232 GCA_017643325.1 Alphaproteobacteria bacterium
CGCACCGCCCGTCGCGATCCACCCCAGCAGCGGATGCACGAGGAATATCACGGCGAGGAAGACTGGCACCCACGGCGCATCGAGCACGGCAAAGACGCCTGGTCCCGTGAGAAAGCCCCGTACCGTCTCGAGGTCGCGCAGCCCGCGGACCGACGGGTCGTTGCTGTGACCCAGCGCGCTGGTGACGCTGCTGCCCAGAATACTGCCGCCGAGCCGCCGGCTCATCCATGACGACAGCCCGATCATCACGTAGGTCCGCACGCCCTCGAGCGCGGCGAG
>JAEPNS010000010.1:0-5043 GCA_017643325.1 Alphaproteobacteria bacterium
GGCGGCACTGATGCGCAGCAGCAGGTCCGGCGCACCGTCGGCCTTCGTGCCGGCGACCACCGTCTTCAGCATGCGCGCCGCGCCGTCGTCGTGTTCCGACAGCGCGGCGACGTGTTCATCGAAGGCGTCGACCACCTCGTGCGGGTCGAAAAGGCGAAGCTGCGACAGGCTTTCGATGAACGAATCCAGGCGCGCGCGTTCGGAAAAACTGACCTCGCCGTCGGCGGTCGCGACCAGCGCGCACGCCGCCGCCACCGCCTCCAGAAAGGGGCGCTGCTTGTGCCGCTCGAGTTCGACACGAAACCGTTCGAGCACGGGTAAGTCCTCCGCGAATCCACCGACATCACGATCATCGCATGCGGGTATTCGCAGGCCAACCACAGTCCTTGCCGCGCCGGGGCGCGCGTGGCATAACCCGCGCGTTTTCGAACATCGTGCCGCCGTAGCTCAGGGGTAGAGCGCACCATTGGTAATGGTGAGGTCGAGTGTTCAATTCACTCCGGCGGCACCATTTTTCTCCTTCGACAGGACGCATGTCCTCCCCCGAGCCACCCTCCGTAACACCCGATCAGTCATCCGGACTGACGGGAATGCGCGCGTTTGCGCACCGCGACTTCCGGTATTTCTGGGCAACGCGGGTGGCCGGAATCCTCGCGACCGAGATGCTCGTCACCACGGTCGGCTGGCAGGTCTACCGGCTGACCGCGAGCGAGCTGAACCTCGGCCTCGTCGGGCTGGCGCAGTTCGCGCCCTTCGCGCTGCTGTTCCTCGTCTCGGGCATCGCCGCGGACCGGCTGCCGCGCATGCGGATCATCCTCGGCTGCGTCGCCCTGCAGACGGTCTGCGCGGCGGCGCTGTTCTGGGGCACTGCGACCGGCAGCATCGACTTCGCGATCATCCTCGCGATCCTGGCCCTGTTCGGGGTCGCGCGCGCGTTCCAGGCACCCGCCCAGATGGCGATCGTGCCCAACCTGGTGCCGAGCCGCGACCTCGCCAACGCCATCGCCTGGTCGTCGTCGGGCTTCCAGATGGCCCGCATCATCGGGCCGACGGTCGCGGGCCTTCTGATCGCGTTCGGCGCCGCGCGGGGCGAGGACGAGTTCTTCGTCTACGCGCTCGCGGTCGCAACCTTCGTGCTGGCGACGATCCTCGCGGCGATGGTGCGCAAGCCGGTCCAGGTGACCAGCACCGCGCCGATCAACATCGCGAACATCCTGGCCGGGTTCAAATTCATCGCCTCCCGGCAGGTGATCTTCGGCGCCATCGGGCTCGACCTGTTCGCCGTGCTGTTCGGCGGGGCGATCGCGCTGCTGCCGGTCTACGCGACGGACATCCTGGACGTCGGTGCGGACGGGTTCGGCGTGCTGCGCTCGGCCTTCACGGCCGGCGGGTTCATCGGCGCGCTCTACATGACCCAGATGCCGATCCGTCGCCACGCCGGGATCAAGCTGCTCGCGGCGGTGGGCATCTTCGGCACCGGCGTGATCGTGTTCGGCGTGTCGGAACTTTTCTGGCTGTCGCTGGCCGCGCTCGTCGTGATGGGCCTGGCGGACTCGGTCAGCGTGTTCGTGCGCCAGAACCTGGTCCAGATCATCACGCCGGACGAGATGCGCGGGCGCGTCAGCGCCGTCACGGCCGTGTTCATCGGCGCGTCCAACGAGCTGGGCGAGTTCGAGTCCGGTGTCACCGCCCACTGGTGGGGCACGGTGCCGGCCGTTGTCGTCGGGGGCGCGGCGACCGTCCCCGTCGCCGTCACCTTCGCCTGGCTGTTCCCGCAGCTGCGCCGGGTCGACAGCCTCGACCCGGACGACCTGGTGCGGCGCTACCGCGATCCCCGGACGGCTGACGCCGCTAGTCGATCACCGCGGTCGCGTTGACCTCCAGCAGGCAGCGCGGGTCGGTCGCGAGGCGCACGATCTGCACCGTCGTGGTCGCCGGCTTGGCGTCACCGAAATACTCGGCCCAGACCTTGTTGAGGTCATCCTGCTGTTCCATGTCTGTCAGGAACCGATCCGCCACGACGATGTCATCGAAGGTCGCGCCGACGGCGTCGAGGCCCTTCTTCAGGTTGTCGAGCACCGCGCGGGCCTGGCCCTCCATGTCGTCGGGCATGTCGGCGAATTCCTCGGGCACGTGCGGATGCGAGTGGTACACCGGCGCCGCGGTCACACCCGCGAGGTACACGGTCGTCCCGCCGGTGACCTTGATGGCCGGTGGATAAACTCCCATCATGTGAGACCGCGTGCGGGAGGCGCGTGCGCGGCTTTGTCCTGAGATTAGTTTTCATGTTACGCGAAGCCGACGCGCTCCGCACGACACCTGACACCTTGAAACACGAAACCGGCCATGCTTCCCATCGACAGCCTCTATCGCGGCCGCCAGATCAACCCGGACGGCATCGCGCTGGAAGACGACACGACGCAGCTGACCTATCGCGAGCTCGTCGCGCGCGTCGAGGCGCTGGCCGCGGCGCTGCAGGAGCGGCTGCCGACACCGCAGGCCAAGGTGGGCGCGTGCGGCTTCAACAACCTGCAGCATGTGATCGCGATCCTCGCGACGCACCTTGCCGGACATATCTGGGTGGCGGTGAACCCGCGCAGCGGCAAGGCCGAGAACACGGCGCTGATGGACCTGGTCGAGCCGGACCTGATGATCGCCGACGACGCCGCGCGCGACGCGTTCGATATCGGCGGAACCCCCTTCATCGTCGCCGGGCCGGACGGACGGTCCCATGCCAACGACACCGTCGACGGCCTGATCGAGGCGTATCGCGGCAAGCGGCCCGAGCGCCACCTGCTCGACCCGAACACGGACCTGCAGGCGATCAAGTTCACCGGCGGTTCGACGGGGCTGCCGAAGGCCGTCATGCAGCCCTACCGGACGGGGACGACACTGATCGGCACCGTCCTGTCGGTGTTCGGCATGAACGTCCACGACACCCAGGCCGCGGCCGCACCGGTGAGCCACGCGGCGTTCATCCTGATGCTGCCGATCTTTGCGGTCGGCGGGCGCAACATCGTGCTGCCGACCCCCGATCCGGACCGCATCCTGCATTCCTTCGAAAAGCGCGGCGTGAGCACGATCTTCATGCCGCCGACCATGATCTACAAGGTGATGGCGCACCCGGACATCGACGGCATGACGTTCCCGAACCTGCGCCACCTGATCTACGGCGCGGCGCCGATGCCGCCGGAGAAGGTCCGCCAGGCGCAGCAGGTGTTCCCGCACGCGCTGGAGACGCTCTACGGCCAGACCGAGGCGTCGTCGGTCTGCACGACCATGACCGCCGCCGAACTGGAGGCGGACGAAAACATGGGTTCGGTCGGGCGTGCGACGCCGCTGATGCGGGTCGAGATCAGGGGCCCCAGCGGGGAAATCCTGCCGCCGGGCGAGACCGGCGAGGTCGTGGTGCGCGGCGGGCTGACCATGACCGGCTACTACAAGAACCCGGAGGCGACCGCCGAGGCCTTCCGGGACGGCTGGCTGCACACCGGCGACGGCGGGCTGATCGACGAGCGCGGCTACCTGTTCCTGAAGGACCGGCTGCGCGACGTGATCATCTCCGGCGGCTTCAACGTCTATCCGGGCGACGTGGAGGGTGCACTGGTGCGCCATCCGGCTGTCTACGAGTGCGTCGTGTTCGGGGCGGCGGACGACCACTGGGGCGAACGGGTCGAGGCGGCGGTCCAGCTGCGCGAGGGCATGGACGCGTCGGCTGCGAACATCATCGCCCACGCCAAGACCGAGCTCGGCTCGGTGAAGGCGCCGAAGGCCGTGCACCTGGTCGACGACCTGCCGCGCAGCGCGGTCGGCAAGGTACTGCGCCGCGAGGTGAAGGAGCGGTTCGCGAAATCCGGCTGACGGCTTGGCCCGCCGGGCCCCAACGCGTAAGAGTCCCGCATCATGCGTATCGTCGACATCCGCGAAACAGCGGTCCCCCTGAATCTGAGCCTGCGCAACGCGGTGTTCGATTTCAGCCAGATGACCACCTCGGTGGTCGCCGTCATCACCGACGTCGTGCGCGACGGCAAGCCCGTCGTCGGCTACGCGTTCAACTCGACGGGCCGCTACGCATGCGGCGCGCAGATGCGCGCGAGGTTCATCCCGCGCATTCTCGACGCCGAGCCGGACACGCTGGTCGACGAGGAACGCGACAACCTCGACCCCGAAGCGATCCTCGCGGCGATGATGCAGGGTGAGAAGCCGGGCGGACACTCGGACCGGTCGGTCGGGATCGGCACCATCGAGGTGGCCGTGTGGGACGCGATCGCCAAGATCGAGGAGAAGCCGGCGTTCCGCTCGATCGAGGCCCGGCTCAATCCCGGCGGGGCGAAGCCGAAGATGTTCGTCTATGTCGGCGGCGGCTGGTACGCGCCCGGCAAGGGCATCCCCGAACTGCTCGACGAGATGCAGGGCTATCTCGACATGGGCTACACCCAGCTCAAGATGAAGGTCGGCGGCGCATCCGTCGCCGAGGACATCGAGCGGCTGGAAGCGGTGCTGAAGCTGGTCGGCGACGACGGCTGGAACCTCGCCGTCGACGCGAACTGCGGCCTGACGCGCGAGGGCGCGTTCGAATATGCCAAGGCGCTCGCGCCCTACAAGCTGCGCTGGTTCGAGGAGGCGACCGACCCGCTGGACTATGCGCTGCTGGCCGAACTCGCCGAGATCTACCAACCGCCGCTGGCCACGGGCGAGAACCTGTTCTCGACCCAGGACGTGCAGAACCTCGTCCGCTTCGGCGGCATGCGCCAGGACCATGACGTGCTACAGACCGACCCGCCGCAGAGCTACGGCGTGGTCGCCGTGTCGCGCACCATCGACATGCTGAAAGAGAACGGCTGGACCGCGAACGGGCTGATGCCGCACGGCGGCAACCAGATGTCGCTGCACATCGCCGCCGGGCTCGGCATGCTGCTGTGCGAATCCTATCCCAACACCTTCGGCATGTTCTCGGATTTCGCCGACGACGCCGAGGTGGTGGACGGATACATCACGATGGACGAGGAACGCCCCGGCATCGGCTTCGAGGCCCAGGCGGAC
>JAEPNS010000010.1:5053-20646 GCA_017643325.1 Alphaproteobacteria bacterium
TTACAAGGTGATGAAGGAACTGTCGGACGGCTGAAGTTTCCTTCGCGCCACCGGGACCTCGCCCTTCGTCAGGCTCAGGGTGAGGTCCTCATGCTGAGCCTGACGAAGCACGAGGACCGGATGAAACGTCCGGCCTCCCAAAGCGACGAAAGATCGCAAATCGAGAGGAGACCGCCGCGATGATGTTCGAGTATTTTCCCGACAACTATCCCTGGTCGATGGCGGCCGTGATGGCGATCAACGCCGGCGCGGTCCTGTCGGAGGTCGACGAGGCGCTGAAGCCGCTGAAGGACGTGGCAGGCGCCAACGACGATGCCGCGAACGAGGCCTGGCACAAGCGCTGGATGATGCTGGGCGAGCGCAGCGAACGGCTGGCGGACGCCGACGACGCCGCCGGCCGGCGGGTCAGCGCCAGCGCGAAATACAAGCGCGCGGCGGTCTACTTCATGACGGCCGAGCGCATGTGCAAGTCCGATGACCCGGTCCGGATCGAGACCTACAAGCACATGCTCGACGTGTTCCGGAAGGGCGTCGAGCGCGAGGACGGCCCGGTCGAATGGGTCGAGGTGCCGTACAGCCACAACGGGCTGGAGACGAGCCTGCCCGCGCTCTTCTACCCGGCCGACGCGGACAAGGTCGCCAACGATGGACCGCCGCCGTGCATCATCCACTTCGACGGCCTCGACGTGATGAAGGAGTTCCTCTACCTCGGCGGCACCGCGAAAGCCTATGCGGCGCGCGGCATCTCGACGCTGCTGATCGATCATCCCGGCGTCGGCGAGGCGTTGCGCCTGCGCGACCTGAAACTGTTCCCGGAGACGGAGGTGCCGGCCGGCGCGGCCATGGACTATCTGGAAACCCGCGACGATGTGGACGCCGGCCGGGTCGGCATGGCCGGCATCAGCCTCGGCGGCTACTACGTGCCGCGCGCGGCCGGGTTCGAGCACCGCCTGAAATGCGCCATCGCCTGGGGCGCGATCAACGACTACGGCAAGATCACCCGGGGCCGTCTGGACGGCACCGGTACGAAATTGTCGGTGTCGCACTGGGAAGAGCACATGAACTGGGTCTTCGGCACGAATTCGGCCGAGGAAATTCTCGAGGTCGTCGACCGGATGAACCTTGAGGAGGCCGTGCCGAACATCCAGTGCCCGCTGCTGGTGGTGCATGGCGAGGGCGACCGCCAGATCCCGCTGGAAATGGCCGAGAAGACCGTCCGGGAAGCCGTGAAGAGCCCGCGCGCGGAGCTGAAGGTCTTCACCGCGGATGACGGCGGCATCGAGCACTGCCAGGTCGACCACGCCGCACTGGGGGTCGAGTACATGGCCGACTGGGCCGCGGAGGTGCTCGGGGGACGCGCGGGGTAGCGAATATCCAAACGCTATTTGACTAATTCAAACGCTTGTTTGAATATCCTCCCAAGAGAGCACCCGGCCAACGGGTGCCTTGGGAGGAACATTGACGGCACTTCCACTGGAAGACAGCCGGGACGCGACAGTCACCGGAGACGCGCGCGGGGAAGCCACCCGCAAGCGCATTCTTGACGCTGCCCAGAAGCTCTTTTCGGAGCACGGGACCAACGGCGTGTCGCTGCGCGCAATCACGTCGGAGGCCGGGGCCAACTCCGCGGCGGCCAACTATCACTTCGGTTCGAAATCGGGCCTGCTCGAAGCCGTCTTCGCACGCCACGCCGCCGGGATCGCGCAAGAACGCGAGGCGATGCTCGCCCAATGCCGCGCGGAACCGGGCCGCCCGCCCATGCTCGAACAGATTGTCCGGGCCTTTCTGGAGCCGGGCATGCGCGGCGAGCACGGGGGCACGAGCTTCGCGCGCTTTCGCGGCCGGATGCTGGCCGAGAACAGCGAGCAGACCCGCGAGCTGTACGTGCGGTATTTCAACGGATCGACCGGACAGTTTCTCGACGCGTTGCGCAAGGTGCTGCCGGACCTTTCCGAAACCGACCTTTTCTGGCGCGTCCACGTCATGCTGGGCACGATGGTCTACACCCTTGCCAACACCGGGCGGATCCAGGCCCTGAGCAACGGCGCCTGCGACCCGTCCGACCTCGACGACGCGCTCGATCATCTGGTCCCGATGATCGCCCACCTCTTTCGCGGCCCCGCCACGCCGACCGGCACCAGCGATGCCGCCCGAACTCTCAACCCAATCCAAGCCTGAGCCAAAAAGGAAATTACACGATGGCCAATCCGAACAGCGACATGCGCGTCACCCACGAAGTCCTCGAAGAGTGGGCAGAGAAATGCAAGAACTGGGGCAAGTGGGGCGACGACGACGAACTCGGCACGCTCAACTACACCACCCCCGAAGACATCGTTGGCGCCGCCCAGCTCGTGAAGAAGGGCAAGGTCATGTCGATGGGCCTTAACTTCGATCAGCACGGCCCACAGGGCGCCAAGTCGAAGTACCCCGCGATGGGCCGGTTCAACCCGATCCACATGATGACCCGCACGGGCACCGACGCCTATTCCGGCGTGCTCGACCATCGCGGCATCCGCGGCGCGGACGACATGGTCATGATGCCGCTGCAGTGCGGGACCCAGTGGGACGGCCTCGGCCACGTCTTCTACAAGGACTTCATGTGGAACGGCTACGACTGCCGGGAGGTGACCACCGCCGGCGCACAGAAGGCCGGGATCGAGAAAACCAAGGCAAAGATGACCGGCCGTGGCGTTTTCCTCGACATGGCTCGCGTGAAGGGCGTCGATTGCCTGGACGACGGCTACCCGATCACCTGCAAGGACCTCGACGAGGCCGCCGAACACCATGGCGTTGAAGTGCGCAAGGGCGATTTCGTGGTCCTGCGCACGGGCATGATGGAACGCTGTCTGGATGCGGGGAGCTGGGACGGCTACGCCGGCGGCGACGCGCCGGGTGTCGCGTTCGAGACACTCGAATGGATCTACGAAAAGGAAATCGCAGGCTACGCGTCCGACACCTGGGGCAACGAGGTGCGGCCGTGTGAAACCGACGAGAACATCAACCAGCCCTGGCACTGGATCGCGATCCCGATCCTGGGGCTGACCATGGGCGAGATCTTCTACCTGAAGGACATCGCCGACGATTGCGCGGAGGACGGCGTGTACGAGTTCATGTTCGTCGCCCCCGCACTGCCGATCACCGGCGCGGTTGGCTCTCCGGTCAATCCGCTGGCGATCAAGTAGAGGGACGGGGGAAAATATTGTCCCGACGTTAGCGTGACATCCGGGCGCCGCATCGTCCTTCGGGAAAATGCGGTGATCCGGGTCACGCAGGTTTGTGTCGGTTCGCCTTGACCCGCTCACGGGCGAGCCGCACAGTTCAAGGAAAAAGCGGGAATCACGCGCTTACGCTTCTAGGGAGGAACACATGCGCAAAACACTTCTAGCAACCACCAGCCTTGCCATCGGCTTGGCGCTGGCGGCCGGCTCTGCCATGGCCGGTGATATCAGCACGCAGGTCGATGAGGCCAAGAAGGAGACCCAGGTGGTCCTCGACTGGCTCGACGGCAAGCTCGACAACTACGGCAAGAACGAAGTCTCCTACGATGGCGACCCGATCATCTTCCGGTCGACCAGCCACATCCCGGCCGTGTCCGGACTCGCAAAGCTTCAGATCCAGGGCTTCGACAATCTGGAACGCATGTCGAACGGCAAGATCAAGGTCGAGACGACCTGGTCGCAGTCGGTGCATGGCGTGCGCGAGGGCCGGAAGGCCGTGCGCACCGGCCTGTCCGACCAGGCTCCGTGCTTCTCGCTGTACACGGCGCGCGACTACAATGCCGTCGGTGGCCTCGGCCTGCCGTTCCTGTTCAACAATGCCCACGAAGCTGTGGCAACGGCGGAGCATATCTATCCGAAGTACCTGAAGGACGAGTTCGAGCGCTTCCAGGTCCTGCTCATGCGTTCCGCGCACACCGGCCCGTACCACCTGTACAACAACAAGCCGGTCCGCACACTTGAGGACGTCAAGGGCATGAAGGTTCGTGCCGGTGGCGGTGTTCACGCGCAGATCATCGGCGCACTGGATGCCACGCAGGTGTCGATGCCGGGCGCTTCGGCCTACACGGCCATGCAGCGCGGCACGATCGACGCGATCCACTTCAACGACGCCGCGGCGCTGATCTTCAAGCTCCACGAAGTCGCGAAGTACCGCACCGAGAACGGCTTCAACGTGCTGACCATCGAGTACTGCATGTCCAAGGACTGGTTCGACGACCTGCCCGCCGACCTGCAGAACGTGGTCAACAACTGGGGCCGGCAGATGGCCATCGCCGAAGCGGCCGGTTTCTATGACTATGGCGGACTGGTGAACGTCGCCAAGATGCAGGAACAGGGCCTCGAGACGATCACCATGTCGGACGAGGAACTCGGCAAGTGGAAATCCGCTGTGGCTGACGTCGAGGCTGCCTGGGTGGCCGACGCCGAGAAGAAGGGCGTCCCCGCTACCGAGATGATGAAAGACATCCGGGCCAACGCGGCGAAGTTCAAGGCCATGTCGGCCAACGACGTGATGCTGGACGCGATCAACAATCCCGTCCAGGGCATCTACGACATGAAGTAACGAAGGTTTCGGCCGGCACCCGCAAGGTGCCGGCCGATTTCTTCTCCGGGGGACTTTCATGCAGAAAATCGAGCGCGTATTTCTCTTCATCTCGGCCAATCTCGACCGGATCGGCGGCCTGATCGTGCTGCCGGCGATCACGACAATCGTGATCCTCGATGTCTTCAAGCGCTACGTCCTGAACGATCCGTGGATCTGGAGCCTCGAGTTCAACGAGTGGATGCTTCTGCTCATCTTCGCTTTCGCCATTCCTGAATGCACGCGCCAGAACGGGCACGTGCGGATGGAATTGCTGATCGGCAATGTCCCCAGGCGCGTCCAGGAGACCATGGATGTGGTCTACATCGTGTGCGCGATCGCCATTTTCTATCTTCTCGGGCACCACGCCTGGGAAGAGTTTCTTTTCGACTACGAACTGAACCGGATCACTGAGTTCGTCCGGCTTCCGATCTGGGGCCACCACCTCGCGATGCTCGGCATGTGCATCATTCTCATCGTCTATTATCTGCTGCGGCTGATCGCGACGATCTTCAACTTCGACGAGTTCTCACGAACCGAATCCGTCGGAATGGATGAATAGCCATGAATGCAAAAGCCATAAACCTGCCCGCGCTCGGGCTTCTGGTCGTCCTGATCGCGGCGGGCCTGATCTTCAACGCGACCGACGCGCTCGGCGCCCTGAAATCGCTCGACAAGGGCGCTGTCGGACTGGTCGCGTTTGCCGCCATGATGCTGCTGATCGTTGTCGGCGTGCCGATCGGCTTTGCGATGCTGGGTACCGCGGTCGCCGGCTTCTTCATCGTCGGCCGCGCGAACTTCGCGGAAACCCAGCTCTCGATCACCTTCATCGAGCAGGGCACGAGCTTCGTCTTCGTCGCCGTGCCGCTGTATTTCATGATGGGCCAGCTCGTGCAGAGGACGAACATCGCCTACGACCTCTATGAGTGCGTCTACAGGTGGCTCGGCCGGCTTCCCGGCGGGCTCGCCATCTCGTCGGTCGTTGCCTGCGGCGGCTTCGGCGCGGTATCGGGCGGCAGCGTCACCGCGGTCGCCACCATGGGCCCCATGTGCATCCCCGCGATGCGCCGCTACAACTACGACGACTCTCTCGCCACGGGCAGCGTCGCGGCGGCCGGCACCCTGGGCATCCTGATCCCGCCGAGCATCATCATGATCGGCTACGGCATCCTGACCGAAACCTCGATCGGCGCGCTGTTCATCGCGGGCATCATCCCCGGGATCCTTATGACGCTCGGCTATTCGGCCACGATTGCGATCAAATGCATGATCAACCCCGAACTCGGGCCCGTCGGTGAAAAGTTCACGATGGCCGAAAAAGTGCGCTCGCTCTCCAAGGTCACCCCGGTATTCCTGACCTTCATCGTCGTGATCGGCGGGATCTACGGCGGCATCTTCACGCCGACCGAGGCCGCGGGTGTCGGCGTGATCGCACTCCTGGCCATCGCGCTGGTCATGCGCCGTCTGAACCTGACGAATTTCAAGGAATCCCTGCTCAAGTCGATGCACACCTCGGCGATGATCTTCGTGATCATCATCGGCGGCCACATGATGGGCAAGTTTGTCGTCCTCACGGGCCTGACGTCCGGTGTGGTCGACTGGATCAACGCCGCCGGCCTGTCGCCGCTGACCGTCATGCTCATGATCAGCCTGCTGTTCATCGTGCTCGGCATGGTGCTCGACGTCTGGGGCATGCTGATCCTGACCATCCCCTTCACGATGCCGATCATCATGAACCTCGGCTACGATCCGATCTGGTTCGGGGTCTACGCGGTCGTGATGGCGGAGCTGGCGCTGATCACGCCACCGGTGGGCATCAATGTCTATGTGATGGCGAAGATGGCACCAGACGTGCCGCTGACGAAGATATTCGCCGGCGTCGCACCGTTTTTCATCTTTACGCTTTTCCTTGTCGCCCTGATCACGATCTTCCCGGACATCGCGATGTGGCTGCCACGGACGGCAGGGATGGCGCTCTAGCGCAGGACCTGGCGCTTCGGCGGACGCGGGCCGTCGGGATCGTACGTCGTGGCGGGCCGGCGCTCGCGAACCGGCGCCTCGCGCACCGGTCCCGGATGGGCTTCGACGGCAGGGAGGGAGTGCGACAGATCTTCCGCGCGACGCTTGTCCTCCTCCGGTACGGGCACCTGCCGGCGACGACGGTCGGGTCCGGCAAAATCGCTGGTCCGGATGAACCGGCGCGGGTTTTCAACGACGCTGCGCAGGCGCGCGGCGACACCGTTCGCCGTGACGGGCTTTGCAAGGAATTCGCTGACACCGGCATCCCGCGCCGCCTCGACATGCTGTTTTTCGGAGTAGCCCGTCACCATCATGACAGGGACGTGGGTCGCCGGATGCGTCGGGTCGTCGCGCAGCATCCGCGAAAACTCCAGTCCGTCGATCGGTGACATCATCATGTCCGTGATGATCACGTCGGGAACATTCAGGCGGCTGTCGTTCAGGGCCACCATACCGTTTTCCACATCACGGACCTGGCGGATGCCCAGCGACTCCAGGATCGTCCGCAGGAGACGCCGCATGTGATCGTTGTCGTCGACAACGAGAACGCGCAAATCCGATAGCGCAGGTCCGGACATAGAACGTAAAATCCCCATCCCGATCGCGATTCCCGGGTTGAAAGGGGGAATCAGCGAGAAAGTGCGGTTAAACTATCGCGACATTTGGTTAACAAACGATTGCGGCCCAGGGCCGCGAGCCAGAGGCAAAAACGCCGAGACAGGAAGATTCCATGCAAGAAGCGAGCGTCGACATCTACCACAACCCCCGCTGCAGCAAGTCACGCGCGACACTCGACCTGCTGCGCGAGCGCGGCATTGACGCGTCCGTCATCGAGTATCTCAAGGAACCGCCCGACGAGATCGAACTTCGGCAGTTGCTCGACCTGCTCGGAATCTCCGCACGCGAACTGCTGCGCACGGGCGAAGCGCCCTACAAGCAACTGGGGCTCCAGGACCAGTCGCTCTCGGAAGACAAGATCATCGAGGCGATTCTCAAGTTTCCGATCCTGATGGAGCGCCCGATTGTGGTGACCAACGGCAAGGCGCGCATTGGCCGCCCGCCGGAAGCAGTGCTTGAAATCCTGTAGGCCAGACGCCGGTCTCGCGAGTGAACCGGCGACATGAGGATCTGCATTGTGGGTGCGGGCGCCATCGGCGGCCTGCTTGCCGCCCGCCTCGCCCGCACCGGCGCCCAGGTTTCGGTCGTCGCACGCGGGGCCCATCTGGAGGCAATCCGCACCAAGGGCCTGCATTACCGGTCCCCGACGACGAGTTTTGAGGTCACCGTCGAGGCGTCCGAATCGCCTGCGCAGCTCGGGACGCAGGATTTCGTGATCCTCACGTTAAAGGCACCGTCGCTGCCGGGAATCGCACCGCAGCTCTCGCCCCTGTTCGGCCCTGACACGACCGTCGTGACGGCGATGAACGGAATTCCCTGGTGGTTTTGCGACGCGTTGCCGAAGCCACTGGAAGGGCGCCAACTGGTGTCCGTCGACCCGGACGGCATCCTGGCGGGGGCATTTCCCAAAGGGCCGTCGGTCGGCTGTGTGGTGCATGCCGGTGCATCCGTCCCGGAACCGGGTCTGGTTGACCACGCCGCCGGCGAAGGATTTATCTTTGGAGGCGCACAGCGCGGGGTGTCGGCGCAAGCCGCGGCGATGGCCGATCTCGCGTCACAAGCCGGTCTTTCCGGGACCTACACCGAGGACATCCATTCGGAGATCTGGCTGAAGTTGATCGGGAACATGGGAATGGGCCCGATCAGCGCACTCACAGGTGCAACCCTTGCCGGCATTGCCAGCGATGCTGACGCAAGGCCGATCGCCGCCGAGATGATGTCGGAGGCGGTCGACGTCGGCGAGGCACTCGGCCTGCCGATGGATATGAGCGTCGAGGCCCGGATCGACCTGGGCGCAGAGCTCGGCGAGTTCAAGCCTTCGATCCTGCAGGACCTCGAGCGAGGCCGCCCGATGGAGATCGATGCGCTCGTCACAGTCGTTTGCGAGCTTGGCCAGATTGCCGGGGTGCCGACGCCGACGATTGACACGGTGCTTGCCCTTCTCCGCGGGCGCGCGCGCCGCGCCGGCCTGTACTAAACGGAGATGGAAACCGGCTGGCGCACGATCGCGACCCTGTTCGCCATGATGTTCGCGAGCCAGCTCGCGCTGACGATTTATCTCCCGGCCGTGCCGGAGATGGCCGCGGACTTCGGCACGACCCTCGGACAGGTTCAGCTGGTCATCCCGGCCTACCTGGTGGCGTTCGCGCTGATGCAGCTCATTGCCGGTCCCCTGTCGGACTCGTTCGGTCGGAAGCCGGTGATTCTCGCGGGACTCGCGCTCTTCCTGCTGGCGAGCGTCGGGTGCGCGCTGACGACCGACATCTGGCAACTGCTCGGTGCGCGCTTCATCCAGGCCGCCGGCGCCTGCACGACCATCGTCGTCGGCCGCGCCATCATCCGCGACACCAGCCAGGGCACCAGCGCGGCGAAGGCCATGTCATGGCTCGCCATGGCGCTCGGTGTCGGGCCCGCCGTGGCGCCGTTCTTCGGGAGCCTGCTGCTCGAGCCGTTCGGATGGCGTGCCACGTTTCTCGCAACAGCCATGATGAGCGCGGTCGTACTTCTGTTTGCCCATCGCATTCTCGGAGAGACGCTCCCGGCGACCGAACGCCGACGCGCACGGATCGACGAACTCCTGGCGGTCTATGTTTCGCTGCTTCGCCGGCGGGCGTTCATGGGATACAGCCTGACCATCTCGTTCCAGTCCGGCACCTTCCAGGTGTTCATCACGGCGGCACCGATCGTCCTGATCGGCATGATGGACCTGTCTCCGCAGCTGTTCGGGCTCTATGTGATGATCATCCCGGCCGGCTTTATCCTTGCCAGCTTCATTTCGGGTGTTGCCGTCGCGCGTGTGCCGATCAATGCCATCATCGCGGCGGGGTGCTGTTTCGGTGTCCTGGGCGGCGCGATGCAGACATTTCTTGCCGTCACCGGGACCGCAACGCCGCCGCTCATCGTGGGCGCGATCCTCATCTCGAACTTCGGGACAGGCCTCGTGTTCGCGAACTGCTATGCCCTGGCCCTGAGCACTGTCACGCCGTCCTATGCCGGCGCCGCATCGGCGCTCGGCGGGTTCCTGCATCAGGGATGGGCCGTGCTGCTGTCGCTCGCAGTGGCCGCGCTCGCCCACACGTCGTCGCTGCAGATGGGACTGGCACAGACGGCCACCACGGCCGCGGGCCTGACGATTTTCCTGCTGACCGTGGTGCTGTTTGCGGGACGCACCGCGCGGCGCGGTCCTAGACCTTCGGCGTAAGTCCGGCTGCCTCGATCCCGGCAACCGCACAGGCCTCGTCGTTGTCCGAGGTGTCCCCCGTCACGCCGACCGCGCCGGCCACATCGCCATCGCCGTCGAGAATCAGGACCCCGCCCGCAACCGGGACGATCCGGCCACTGGACGCCGCAGCCAGGGCGACCCCGAAATGCGGCCGGTTGAGGATGTCCTCTTCATTGGCGCGCGACGACCGGCCGATGCCGAGGCCGCCCCACGCCTTTCCGAAGGCGACTTCGAACCGCATGATGCCGCTCTTGTCCTCCCGCTGCATCGACACGAGATGACCCCCGTCGTCCAGCACGACGATGGTGAGCGGGCCGATCCCCAACTCGCGTCCTTTTGCCTGTCCGGCTTCAATGATCGTGTTGGCCTGCGCGAGCGTGACTTTCGCCATGGGAACTCCCCCGAAATATTGGTCTGGATGGTGGAGTCCGAAACCTAGCGAGGTGGCTGCACGAATGCCAGCCGAGCACCCGCAATTCTTGCGATCCGGGGAGACCGTGGCCGGATTCCGGTTCGGCCCCGGGCACCCTTTTCCACGGCGCTTTCGCGTCTGCCTAGGCGGCTTTCGCACCCGCCTTCTTGTGGGAATAGGCTCGCGCGAGATAGTCGGCATAGAAATCGCCGTAGCGGAACGGTTCATACTTCGGCGGATTGTCCTCGCTGCAGCAACTCTCGACGGGTTCGATCACGTCGTCCAGGTCGGGGTTGAAGAAGAAGGCCAGCGAATAGCGATCCTCCGTCGTCGCCGCCGTGACCCGGTGCGGCGAGGCACGGAACCGGTCGTTGGACCAGCGCTTCAGGATGTTCCCGGAATTCACGATCACACCGCGCTCCATGGGCGGATGGTCGACCCACTCCCCCGAATCGAGCTTGATCTGCAGTCCCGGCTGGTTGCTCTGCGGCAGGAACGTCATGAAGCCCGCATCGGTGTGCGATGCCGACCCGAACTGGTCGTCGCGCAGTTCGCCGACCGCCGGATACTTGACCATCCGCACGACGATCGACGGATCCTTGAAGTAGTCGTCGAAGTATTCCGCCGGCATCTCGAGTGCCCGGGCCACCACCGGCAGCATGCGGTAACCGAGGTCGGACATCATGCTGTGGTAGGCCAGTTGCGATTCCCTGAAACCCGGCGCGACGGTGTCATCCGGCCACTGGTTCATGCCCCGGAACCTCTCGCCCGACAGGACCTTGGGGTCGTCCGGCGCGCGCTCACCGTGATAGGTAAGGTTCTGCATGGCGTTGGCCTTGAGACCCTTGGTGCTGTCCACCGAGTGCCCCTTGTTCAGGGACACGCCCGGCGGCACGAACCCGAGCTGGTGTTCGTTCACCTCGAGCTTCATCTTCTCGTCGAGCGGCAGATCGTGGAACTGTTTCGAGCCGGCAAAGGCATTGTCGATGACGTCCCAGTCGAGATCGTGGTTCACCCACATCATGAAACCGACACGCTCGAAGGCATCACGCACCTTTGCGGCGAGGTCTTCCAGCGCGCCGTCTTCGCCCCGCACGTAAGGGCCGATATCGAGGATCGGAAACTCGTCGGTCGTTGCAACTCGGAACGGACGTTCGGCGGTCATGGCATTCCTCTTCAGGTATTGGACTCGTGGTCAAGCGTTGCAGCCACATTCACGCAACGCCCGCGAATCCCGAAACCTGCCCGACAGCAAATCTCAAAAAATGAGACGCGCATCGCGCGTGACTCTCGTGCGCCATCCGATGTGTCATACCGCCTCTATCGGGGTTAAACCCGAAAATGACGCCAGTTACCGGAGGATGGAAATGTCGAAGAAAGTCGGAATCGTTGGTCTCGGCGCGATGGGCTCGGCCATGGCGATCATGCTCGTCAAGGCAGGCTACGAGGTCGTGGGATTTGACCTCCGCGACGCGGCGCTGGACGAGCTGGAAGCCAACGGGGGATCACGTGCCGGCAGCCCGCGCGACGTCGCCGAAGCCGCCGACGTCGTGATCCTGTCCCTGCCCTCCATCGGCGCGTTCGAGGCCGTGATAAGCGGTCAGGGCAGTGTCACGTCCGCCGGCAAGGACGGCCTCGTCCTGATCGACACCTGCACCATGCCGGTCGCGGTGAAGGAAGAGGGCGCGCGGATCGCGTCCGACAACGGGATGACACTGATCGACGGCACGGTCAGCGGGAACCGCGACATGATCCTTGCCAAGACGCTGACCGCCTACATGAGCGGCGAGAAAGCCGCGTATGACGAACACGCCGATATTCTCTCGGCCTTCACACGCAAGCACACCTTCGTCGGCGAGTTCGGCAACGCCAGCAAGATCAAGTTCGTGATCAACCACCTTGTCTGCGTGCTCACCTGCGCCAACGCCGAGGCCATGGCCATGGGGCTGAAGGCCGGGCTCAAGGCCGAGGACATCTTCGACCTCGTGCAGGACAGCGCGGCCGGCTCGGTGCTGTGGAACATCCGCGGGCCGATGATGGTCAGCGAGGACTACACCTCCTCGCGCGGCAATTTCGGCATGGCTTCGAAGGACGGACCGGTTATCGGCGAGTTTGCCCAGGACATGGGCTTTCCGGCGCCGCTGTTCCAGGCTGCGCTGCAGATGCATCATGCCGCCGTCGGGATGGGCATGTACGACATCGACACCGCCGCGCTGTGCCGTCTCTACGAGACAATGGGCGGCATCGAGCGCTAGGTCCTTCGGCAGTCGCGCTTCGCCTCGCTACCGGGCAATGCAACGGAGAGTCGTGTAGGCTTCCCGCCGGTGCGCTCCGGTTCTGCGGCAGCGCGTGACGGAACGAGGAACGGAACTGTTATGGGTGAAATCGTCTACCTGGATTACGACCCCGACACGCTTTACGCCGAATACAACAATCGCGGGAAGGTCGCGGACTATGAGGCCATGGCCGCCGACTGGGCCAAGCGCGGCGATGCGGTGCGCGAGCGCCTGGCAGGGCAGGCCGCGCTCGACCTGCGCTACGGCGACGGCCCGCGCGAGACGTTCGACCTGTTCCTCCCCGAAGCCGAACACCCGCCGCTCTTCGCCTTTATCCATGGCGGCTACTGGCAGTGGAACGACAAGGAGCCCTACGCCTTTCTTGCGGACTCCTTCGTCGATGCCGGAATCGGGTTCGCGAATATCGAGTACGCCCTGTGTCCCGACGTGACGCTCGAACAGCTTGTCGACCAGATCCGCCGGGCGTTCGCCCATCTCTGGCGAGAGGCCGGCGAACTCGGCTTCGACCGGGACCGGATCATGGTGTCCGGCCACTCCGCCGGCGGGCATCTGACAGGCGTGGTCCTGACGACCGACTGGCAACAGTACCAGGATGGGCTTCCACCGGACCTGGTCTGCGCCGCGATGCCGATCAGTGGCGTGTTCGATGTGGAGCCGATCCGGCATACCCCCATCGGCGACCCGCTCGGCCTCGACGCGGAAAGTGCATCCCGCCTGAGCCCGATGTTTGCCCTGCCACGGACGAAGGCGAACACCGTGATTGCGCTGGGTGCACACGAGGGCCGGGAGTTCCACCGTCAGGCCGAAGAGTTCGCGAGCAACCTCCGCCGCCACGGTACGCGTGTGCGGATCGATAGCGTGTTCGGCGCAAACCACTTCAGCGTGCTCGAAAGCCTCGCAGACCCGGCGGGTCTCCTGTTCTCCCGCGCAAAATCACTGCTCGGCGTCTAGCAGGCGCTTGTCGCGGTGCGGGCCGTGGGGCCACACTCCATCGCCTGCGAACTGGCCGGAAACAAATGACGATTCCCGACCCGGATTTCTGGCGCGGACGACGCGTGCTCGTGACCGGACACACCGGCTTCAAGGGCGCCTGGCTGTGTGCGTGGCTGGAACGCATGGGCGCCACCGTGACCGGATTTGCGCTCGCCCCCGAGCCTGGCCCGAATCTGTTCCGGGACATGGGCGGCTGGTCCGGTGTGACGTCGGTCATCGGCGATATCAGGGACATCGATGCGGTGGAGAGTGTCTGTCGCAATGCCGACGCCGAGGTCGCGATCCACATGGCGGCGCAGTCGCTGGTGCGACGCGGTCACCGGGACCCGCAAGGCACCTTCGCGACTAACGTGCAGGGCACCGGCAACCTCCTCCAGGCCCTCGACCGGTGTCCGGATCTGGAAGCCATCCTCGTGGTCACGAGCGACAAGTGCTACCGCAACGACAACTCCGGTCGCCCCTTCGTGGAAACCGACCCGCTGGGCGGACGTGACCCCTACAGCGCCTCCAAGGCGACGCAGGAGACCCTTGCCATCGGCTGGCGCCGGGGCCTGCTGGAAAGCCGCGCCGGGGCGCCGCGGCTGGCCACCGCCCGCGCGGGCAACGTGATCGGCGGCGGCGACTGGGCGGAGGACCGGATCCTGCCGGACCTGTTCCGCGCCGCCGAAACCGGGGAACCGCTTGAGGTGCGCAACCCCGGCGCGACGCGCCCCTGGCAGCACGTCCTCGACGTGCTGGCCGGATACCTATGCTACGTGGAGTCGCTTGCGGCTGGCGGAGGGCGCATGCCGCCACCGGCCTTGAATTTCGGCCCGCAGGCGGTCGACGCGCGGCCCGTGAGCTGGCTCGTGGACCATGCAGTGAACCGGCTTCGCACCGCCGGACACGATACGCCGGACTGGATCACCGCGCGGGCCGGCGGCCCGACGGAAGCCGCGGCGCTCGCCCTGGACCCGCGCCTTGCCCAGACAACGATTGGCTGGGGATCACGGCTGAGCCAGGAGGACGCGGTCGCATGGACCGCCGACTGGCATGCGCAGGCCATGGCGGGCAAGCCAGTGCGCGACCTCGTGCGCGCGCAGATCGAACAGTTCAGCAAGGCGGCAGCAGCATGACCGCCCGAACCCCGCATTGCCGATTTTGCAAATCGGCCCTCACCCGAAGTTTCGCGGACCTGGGTGAGACCCCGCTCGCCAACAGCTACGTGGACCCGTCGAAGGCCGGCACGGACGACCCGGCCTACCCGCTTCATGCACGCGTGTGCGACGAATGTCTGCTGGTCCAGGTGGACGATGTCGTTCCGGCCGAAGAAATTTTCTCGGACTACGCCTATTTCTCATCCTTTGCCGAATCGTGGGTCGCCCACGCCCGGCGTTATACCGACATGGCCATTGACCGGTTCGGTCTCACCGGCGAGAGCAAGGTCGTCGAGGTCGCCAGCAATGACGGCTACCTCCTCCAGCATTTCGTCAGGCGCGGCATCCCGGTCCTCGGGATCGAGCCTGCGGCCAACGTGGCCGAAGCCGCCGAGGCACGCGGCATCCCGACGCGCGCGGCATTTTTCGGGCGTGGTCTCGCGCAAGAGCTCCGCGCGGAAGGCGTGAGGGCCGACCTGCTCGTGGGAAATAACGTTCTCGCGCACGTTCCTGACCTCAATGACTTCGTGGCCGGCCTGTCGACCCTGCTCGCCCCGGGCGGCGTACTCACCATGGAGTTTCCTCACCTCCTGCGGCTGATTTCGGACGTCCAGTTCGACACGATCTACCACGAGCATTTTTCCTATTTTTCACTCCTCGTCGTCGAACGGGTCTTCGCGCGTCACGGCCTGACGGTCTTCGACGTGGAGGAACTGCCAACCCACGGCGGAAGCCTGCGCGTGTTCGCGTCGCACGCGGACGATACAGGGCGCGGCGAAGGGACAGGGTTGCGGAAGGTGCGGGCCGACGAAACGGCA
>JAEPNS010000110.1 GCA_017643325.1 Alphaproteobacteria bacterium
CAGGCGGGTTCGGAAGTGTCGGCGCTGCTGGGCCGCATCCCGTCGGCGGTGGGCTACCAGCCGACCCTCGGCACCGACCTCGGCACCCTGCAGGAACGCATCACGTCGACCAACAAGGGCTCGATCACCTCGGTCCAGGCCATTTACGTGCCGGCCGACGACCTGACTGACCCGGCCCCTGCCACGGCCTTCTCACATCTTGATGCAACCACGGTGCTTTCGCGCCAGATCGCCGAGCTCGGCATCTATCCGGCCGTGGACCCGCTCGACTCGACCAGCCGAATTCTCGACGCCCGCGTCATCGGCGAGGAGCATTACGGGGTCGCCCGCCAGGTGCAGGAGACGCTGCAGGGCTACAAGAACCTGCAGGAAATCATCGCCATTCTCGGCATGGACGAGCTGTCGGAAGAAGACAAGCTGACGGTTGCGCGTGCGCGCAAGCTGCAGCGCTTCCTGTCCCAGCCTTTCCACGTGGCCGAAGTGTTCACCGGCTCGCCGGGCAAGTTCGTCAACCTCGAGGACACGATCAAGGGCTTCAAGCAGATCGTCGACGGCGAGCACGACGACCTGCCGGAAGCGGCGTTCTACATGGTCGGCACCATCGAGGAAGCCGTCGAGAAGGCACAGTCCATGGCGGCCGAAGCGGCCTGACGGGAGACGTCGCGTGGCGGACAACGCGGTTCAATTCGAGCTGGTCTCGCCGGAGAAGCTGCTCTTCTCCGAAGAGGTCGAGATGGTCGTGGTGCCTGGCGCCGAGGGAGACTTCGGCGTCCTGCCCGGCCACACGCCCGTCATTTCGACGGTGCGGCCCGGCGTGATCCACATCTTCGAGGGTGGCAGCGTCAAGTCGCGCATTTTCGTCGCGGGCGGTTTCGCCGAAGTGACCTCGGAGCGCTGCACGGTCCTTGCAGAGGAAGCGGTGCCGGTCGACGATATCGACCGCGCGCAGGTCGAGCAGGAACTGCAGAATGCGACCGAGGACATCTCGGACGCCGGCGACAATGCCGCCGAGCGGGCGCTCGCGGAGCAGCGTGCGGACACCGCCCGCGCCAAGCTTGCCTCGCTCGACAGCCAGGTTTACCAGTAGTCCTGTTCGCACCCGGCGTACCGATTTATCGCGCCGGGTTTTGACCTCGCCCAAGGGCGAACTATATAAATGTGTCATAGCAACGAGATCGGTCGGGATTCGTTGGTAGATGCAGAATGACTGACAGTTACCGCAGACACTGGACACTGGACGATATCCCGTGGGACCGGTTCGATCCCTCGCGGGTCGATCCGGACATGCTTCGGATCGTCAAGGCGGCTGCCATGGTCGAATACAATGGCGGCATCTACGCCGACTATCTGTGCAGCGTCTTCAAGGACGATCCCGAGTTTCAGGGCGCCGCCCGCCGGTGGGCGCTCGAGGAGGTCCAGCACGGCGAAGCCCTCTCGAAATGGGCGCAGATGGCGGATCCGGACTTCGATTTCGAGGAGCGGTTCGCCGACTTCTCCGAAAAAATAAAGCTTCCCGTTGGGGCAGACGCGTCCGTGCGCGGCACACGGTGCGGCGAACTTGTCGCGCGGTGCATGGTGGAAGTCGGCACATCGTCCTACTACACGGCCCTGCGCGAGGCGACGGACGAACCGGTGCTGCGCGAGATCTGCGAACGCATCGCAAAGGACGAAATCCGTCACTACAAGCTGTTCTACACCCACATGGAGCGATACCGGGATATCGAGAATCTCGGGAAGATCCGGCGTCTGTGGGTGGGTCTCGGGCGTATCGGCGAAAGCGAGGACGACGAACTCGCATATGCGTACTACGCCGCCAACAACGATGGCGAACCCTACAACCGCAAGCGCTGCATCAAGGCCTATATGTCGCGCGCCTACGGTTTCTACGAGACCCGCCATGTCGAGCGTGCGGTCACCCTGATTTTCAAGGCCGTCGGATTTGCGCCGCACAGCCGGCTGTCGAACTGGATCGCCCGAGGGGCCTGCTGGTTCCTGAACCTGCGCATGAACCGCGAGGAAACGGCCACCGCGTGAGCGTCAGTTGCCGCCTGCCCCCAGCACCGGACGGAACGTCTCGATCACGCTCTCATACACCGGTCGCTTGAACTCCACGATCAGTGACGGCACTTCATCCGGGTCTACCCAGCGCCAGCGGGCGAACTCGGGCTTCTCCACGCCGAGTATGTCGATCTCGGAATCGCTCCCGAGAAAACGCGCTGCAAACCATTTCTGGCGCTGGCCACGCCATCTCCCCTTCCAGGCACGTTTCTGCAGGTCCGGCGGCAGGTCATATTTCAACCAGTCCGGCGCTTCGGCCAACACATCGACATTGGCGGTCCCGGTCTCTTCCTCAAGCTCGCGCAACGCGGCAGCCCGCGGCTCCTCGCCCGGATCGATTCCGCCCTGGGGCATCTGCCATGCACCCGGCATGTCATTGCGCTCACCGACCCAGACGCGGCCCGCCATATCCAGCAGGACGACCCCTGCGCATGGCCGGTAAAGCGCCATTTCCGATTCCGCCACAACGAGGCCGGTCATCTGTCCGGCTGCCGGTCGACCACCGCCGAGATCGGTACGAGGGATATCCCCTTGCCGCTGAGAGTGTCCGACCATTCCCGGATTCGCTCGATCGTCACCGGGAACGCCTGGCCGATCGCGATCGACACCCCCGTCTCGCGGGCGATCGCCTCGACTTCCGCGAGGCGCGCGTCGATCGTCAGGCGCGAGACTTCGCGATTGTCGAGGAACCGGTCGTTGATCGCCCGCGGCACCTGCATCTCGCTCGCCAGCACCGTCGCCACGCTCCGAGCGGCGGACCGGGCATCGACGAAGAGCAGTCCGCGTGCCTTGAGTTCCGCGAGGATCGGCTGCATGGCCTCGCGCGACACCGTAAAGCGCGACCCCATGTGGTTGACCACCCCTACGTAACCGGACACGCGCGACAGCGCCCAGCGCAGGCGGTCCTGATTCTCCTCGGGCGAGAGACTGACGAACAGGGCGCGCGGACCCGGGTCGTTGGCCGGGAAATCGACCGGCTCCATCGGCAGGTTGAGGAGCACCTCGTGTCCCGCCGCGCGTGAAAGCCGTATCCACTGCTGGATGTTGTCGGCAAACGGCTGGAAGGCCAGCGTGACCTCGCTCGGCAGTCCCTGGATCGCAGCCTCGGTGGCCGCGCTCGAAAGTCCCAGTCCGCTCAGGATAATCGCAACCTTCGGGCGTTCGTCACCCACGTTCGACGGCCGCGCATAGGCGCGCCAGGGCTCGCGGCCGGTTGGGCCGATCCTGGGAAGCGGCCCCTGGGGCGAGGGCTCGACCAGGGTCGGGTCCGGGGCCGGCGGCAGGGCATCGGGTGCGCGCCGGACGGGAGCGGCGGACGGCGGAGGTGTCGGCGGCACCGATGCGACTTCTGTCGTCGCCGGCTCTGCTTCAGGCGCCGGTTTCGTATCCGGGTCCCGCGCCGGAGCGGGCGGTGGTGTTGCGTCGGCAGTCTGCGTCTCGGGAGGTGCCTCGCCTGGCGGATTCTCTGCCGCAGCAGACGGCGGCACGGAAGATGAAGATGCGGGAGGAGACGGCTCTTCGGGCGGATTCACCTCGGGCGGCGTCTGCGCGCTGGCCGGAGGCTCGGCGGCTGGCGGCTCGGGCGTCGGCTCCGGTGCAGGTGCCGGTGGTTCCGATTGGACCGCCGAGTCCGCAACCTGCGGTCCGGGTGGCGGATCGGCCGTCAGTCCGAGCCCGACCAGCACCACAGACCCGACCAGCACCAGAAACAGAAGGATCGCGACCGTCCAGGGAAGGACGGCCACGGTACTCAGTCTGGAATGCCGATCCCGATTTTCATCGCTCATGGTGCGAAACGTACCGGCGACTGATTAATCCTTAGTTGGTGACACGACCGCTATAGGTCGCGATGCCCTTCAGCAGGTCGAGGGCCCGCGCGAGCTGGTAATCCTGCTGTGCCGTGGTCTCGCTGGCAGCGCCGTCATCGCCCTCGTCCGTCTCGTCATTGTCACGGGCGTTGACGAGATCGCGCTCACGCAGGCGTTCCGGTGTCTCCGTCACCTCGATGCGGGCCTCCTCGACCACGATATCCGGTGTGATCCCGGTCTTCTGAACGGACCGCCCACTCGGCGTGTAGTAAGCCGCGGTGGTCAGGCGCAACGCGCCGTGCCCAGCGATCGGCATGATCGTCTGCACCGAGCCCTTGCCGAAACTTTCGGTCCCCATGACGACCGCCCGCTTGTGGTCCTGCAAGGCACCCGCGACAATCTCCGAGGCCGATGCCGAGCCCCCGTTGATCAGCACGACCATCGGCAACCCTTCCGCAAGGTCTCCCTTCGTCGCGTTGAACCGCTGCGCGTCGTCCGGATTCCGACCGCGCTGGGACACGATCTCCCCGCGATCCAGGAAGGCGTCGGATACCTTCACAGCCTGGTCCAGGAGTCCGCCGGGATTACGCCGCAGATCGAGCACGACGCCGATCATTTCGTCGCCAAGCTCGTTCTTGAGCTCTTCCATCGCCTTCTCGACACCGGGCGCCGTCTGTTCGTTGAAGGTGGTCACACGGACATACCCGACCCGCCCTTCAACGCGCGAACGCACCGAGCGTATCCGGACCACATCCCGGGTCACGGTCACGTCAAACGGATCCACGCCCTCGCGGCGGATCGTCAGCTCGATGTCCGATCCGACACGTCCGCGCATCTTGTCGACCGCCTCGGACAGCGTAAGACCGAGCACGGATTCACCATCAAGGTGCGTGATGAAGTCCCCGGCCTCGAGGCCCGCGCGCGCCGCCGGGGTCTCGTCGATCGGCGAAACGACCCGGACAAGTCCCTGCTCCATCGTGACTTCGATGCCGAGGCCGCCGAACTCACCGCGCGTCTGCACCTGCATGTCGCGGAAATTGTCTTCATTCAGATAGCTGGAGTGCGGATCGAGCGAGTGCAGCATGCCGTTGATGGCGGCCTCGATCAGGTCCTTGTCGCTCGCCTCGTCGACATATTGAGCACGTACGCGCTCGAAGATGTCCCCGAAAAGCTCGAGCTGCCGGAATGTCTCCTCGTCGGACTCCGCCGCGAGGGCCGTCATCGGCGCCACGGCAAGCATGGCCGAGAGAACGACCGCCGGGATGAAATTACGCATCAGCCTTGTGTCCTGTTCGTTTGCGCTGCCATCCAGGGCAGCGGGTTGATCGGTTCTCCGTCATGGCGAAACTCGACATACAGCGTCGGCCCGCCAGATCGGTCTTGGGCCGGATTGGCCCGCCCCCCGCTTGTTGCACCGCCATCCGGTGCCGGCGCACCTGACGCGCCTGTCCCCGTCGTCCCGACCGGCTCTCCCGCAAGGACCCACTGGCCCGATTGCGCGTCGATCCGTCCGAGACCGGCAATGAGCGAATGATATCCCTCGCCGTGATCGATGATCAAGATTTGCCCAAAGCGCCGGAACGGGCCCGCGAACACGATCCGCCCGTCCCATGGGGCCACCACGGAGGCATCGGGTCGCGTGCGCCAGGTGACCCCCCGGGCCTGCGTCCCGGCTTCGGTCCGCGCCCCGAAACGCTGGGTGACAGTGCCGTGCGCGGGCCATGACAGCTGTCCCCGCGCCGCCGCGATCGACGGCGTGGTCGCGCCGGCCGAAGGCGCAAGCACGACCTGTCGCGTTTCACCGTCTCGCGGGCGCGGTTGCGGGATCGCCGATGCGGTACCGTCACGCAAAGTTGAAAGCAGGTCTTCCAGCGTCCGGGCTTCTTCCCTCAAGGCGGCAACGCGTTGCTCGGCAGCGCGGCGCGCCGTTTCGGTCTGGCCGAGGACCGTATTCTTGCTGTCCGAGAGCGCCTTGAGCCGGTCGCGATCGCGCGCGAGATCGATCGATGCCGTCCGAAGTTCGTCGCGGCGGGTTCGGATCTGTGCCTGCAAGCGGTTCAGTTCCTCGATATCGGCACGCAGCACCCGCGCCTGCCGCTCGATCTCGGGGACGGCCGTACGAAGCAGGAGCCCGCTGCGCACAACGTCGTTGGGATCCCCGGGGCTGACCAGGAGCGCTGCCGTCGGTCGCAGCGCGAGCCGTTGCAGCGCCGCAAGCGTATCGCCGAGCTCCGCACGGCGGGATTCGAACTGCACCTGCTTGCGGGTGGCATCGCTCTCGAGCAGCGCCAGCTCCGCTTCCAGCGAATCGAGCGCCGCCTCATGTGTCTGAACGGCCTGCGCAGCGACGCGCATTTCGGTGCGCAGCCGGTCGAGTTCCTCGGCCTGCTTGCGCTGCTGGCGCGCGAGCGCCTCGGCTGCGGCGGAGTCCTGTTCGATCGATTGGCGGACTTCGTCCAGCCGTTCGCGGGCGCCGTCCTGGTTTTGAGCAAGGACGGACACGGACGCGGCAAAGCAGGCGAGCGTGGCCAGCGCGGCCGCGCAAACGAAGACCCCGAATGGCCTATTCGCCGAGATAGTAACTCCTCTGCTTCTCGCCATCCTCGAAGTCGAACACCAGCGGGCGTCCGGTCGGGAGTTCGACCCCGGGAATTTCCTCCTGGGTGTACTCGCCAAGGATCAGAAGCAATGCGCGCAGGCTGTTGCCGTGCGCCGAGACCAGCACGGTCTTGCCCTCGGCGATGAGCGGTGCAATCTCCGCCTCGTAATAGGGGCGAACGCGTTCGACCACATCGGCGAGGCTTTCGCCGCCGGGCGGCCGCACCTCGAACCCGCGCCGCCAGAGATGCACCTGTTCGTCGCCGTACTTCTCGGCGGTCTCCGCCTTGTTCAGCCCAACGAGGTCGCCATAGTCGCGCTCCCGCAGATCGTCATGCAGGGTGATGTTCCAGCCGTCGCCGGCGCGCAGATGCGCGAGGTCCGCCCCCGCCTCGGCGGCGGAATCGAGCGCCATCTCGACCGTGCGGCGTGCGCGTTTCAACGTCGACGAGTAGACCGCGTCGATATGGTAGTCCTTGAGAAGCTCTCCGGCCCGGCGCGCCTCGGCCTCGCCGGCGTCCGTCAGGTCGACATCTTCCCAGCCGGTGAACCTGTTCTCCAGGTTCCACTGGCTCTGTCCGTGGCGGGTAATGATCAGGTGGTTCATACCGGTTGTTCCGTTTCGGAATTCGTGAGGCGATTGAGCGGTCTTGTGCCCGATTCTGGCGCGTCCCGCCAGCGTCGTCCGGCCACCTCACGCCCGGTGATAGGGGTGTCCCGCGAGAATCTGCTGGGCGCGGTACACCTGCTCGGCAAGGAGCCCCCGGACCAGCATGTGCGGCCAGGTGTTGCGGCCGAAGGCCAGCACCTGATCCGCGCGGCGGCGCACCGCCTCGCCATGGCCGTCGGCGCCGCCGATCAGGAAGACAAGGTCGCGCATGCCTTCGTCCTGGAGGCGGCCCAGCAGGGCGGAGAACTCCTCGCTCGTGAGCTGCTTGCCGCCTTCGTCGAGCGCGATCGCATGCGCGCCGTCCGGCACCGCCTGCAGAAGCAAATCCGCCTCGCCGTCCGATGTCCGGGACGCGGGAGCCGAGCGCTTGAGTTCGACTTCATGGAGCGCGAAGGGCCACACCTTGATACGGCCGGAGAAATGCTCGAACAGCGCCGTCTCGGGGCCTTTGCGCGCACGGCCCACCGCGGCGACGAGGATCCGCATCGTCTCGCTCCCTCATCGGCCCGGCGCCGGGCCGTACGTCGTCAGGCCGGAACGGCGTCCCGGTTGCCCGGTGTACCCGCGAACTCGGCTTCCCACAGCTTTTCCAGCGCGTAGTGCTCGCGCACCTCCGGCCGGAAAAGGTGAACGATCACATCGCCCGCATCGATGAGCACCCACTCGCCACTGCGCCGCCCTTCCGCGTGCGAGCCGCGGACGTTTGACGATTTCAGTTTTTCAAGAAGGTGTTCGGTCATCGCATCGAGGCGGCGGGATGATGTACCGCTGGCGATCACCATGTAGTCGGCAATGTCTGACTTGCCGCGCAGGTCGATGATTTTCACGTCGTCGGCCTTGTCGTCGTCGAGCGATTCCTCGACGAGAGCCAGGATGTCCGCCGCTGTCGGCCGCGGCGTTGCCTTGCCTTGACGTGCTATGACGAAATCTCCGCTTTCAAATTGCGCCTCCTGTTTCGGGCCGGAGCCCGTCGGGTTCAGGTTGCGACCGTCCAGTCACCCGCCTGCCGCAAATGCGTCGCCGCCGCCGGGTGAGGCCTGATCCGCAAATACACCCAGGCAGGCGGCGCGGCGTCGGCGAGAACCTTGGCCGCGCTTGCCGAAACGCGCGAGGCACGGAACCGTTGCGCCGCGAGACTCGACAATGCCTTGGAATCATATGAATCGCGCGCAAAGACGGCAATGGGAACTGTGTTAAATATTTTTGACCAGTCACGCCACGCCGGCAGCTGGATCAGGTTGTCCGCCCCCATCAGCCAGACGAACTTTGTCGCGGGATACCGCACCGCCAGCGCGCCCAGCGTGTCCGCCGTGTAGCGGGTGCCCAGTTCGGCCTCGATGGTCGAGACCCGGATCCGCGGGTGCGCCGCCACCTCGCGCGCCTTCGCGACCCGCCGCGAGTAGGACGCCATGCCGCGTTCGGACTTCAGCGGATTCTGGGGCGAGACCAGCCACCACACCTCGTCGAGCGCGAGCCGCTGCAGCGCGACCGTGCTGATATAGCGGTGCCCGTCATGCGCCGGGTTGAACGATCCGCCGAGCAGGCCGATCCGGCGGTTGCGGTGCGCGAACGCACCGGCCTGGCCCGACAGGACCACGCTGTCGCTCATGCGCTCCATGACCCGGGTCAGGGCCGGACCTGGCCGGTGCCGCGCACCACGTACTTGTAGCTGGTCAGCTGTTCGGCGCCGACCGGTCCGCGTGCGTGCATCTTCCCGGTGGAAATCCCGATCTCCGCGCCCATGCCGAACTCACCGCCGTCGGCAAACTGGGTTGACGCGTTGTGCAGCACGATCCCGCTGTCGACCCGCGACAGGAACCGTTCCGCCGCCGCGTCGTCCGCAGTGACAATGGCATCGGTGTGGTTCGACCCGTGGACGTTCACGTGATCGACCGCCTGGTCGACCCCGTCCACGATCCGCACCGAAACGATCGCATCGAGATACTCGGTCACCCAGTCCTCGTCGGTTGCGGGGGCGATCCGCCCGTCTATCCTTCGCGCGTCGGCGTCGCCCCGCACCTCGCAGCCGGCCCCGGTCCGGTCGTCGACAA
>JAEPNS010000111.1 GCA_017643325.1 Alphaproteobacteria bacterium
TTCTTCAGAGTGTTCGAAAAGGCGCGCTGCGTGACCGGTTCGGGCGATTTCATGGCGCGGCGAATGGCATGCTCGAGATCAGTGTCGCGGTCCGCGGGGAAGAGGTTCCAGATTTCCTGCCCGAGGGTATCCGCGCGGGCAGACCCCGAAATATCCTCGTAGGCCCGGTTGCAGTATGTGACGATGCCGCGACGGTCGAGCCCGAGAAAGCCTTCGTTCGTGCTCTCCATCACATTGTCCAGACGTTCCGCGAGGTCTTTCGCGCGGTTTAGCGCATCCCGGTATTCCGTGATGTCCTGTATCGAACCCTGCGCATGAACAATGTTCCCGGCCGCGTCGCGGATCGGCACCGCCGCGGTGCGAAGTGTCTTGCTTTCGCGGTCTCCGGACCGGAATTCGATCTCGCGCACATACGGGACGCCCTCGGTCATGCAAAGCTCGATGTCGCGCCGAAGACCTTCCCGGTCCTTTCTGCGGACCAGCTTGAGAAGATCTGCGAGCGGGATTCTGTGACCCTGTCCCAGACCGTTCACGTCGAGGGCTTCCTGGGAGTAAGTCACCCGATAGTCCGGATCGATCCGGAAGCCGCCGAGCCTGGCGGTCTGTCCCGCGATCGCGAGCAGCGAGTCGCGTTCCCGAAGCTTGACCTGGTTCCTGTGAACCTCGCTGATGTCTTCACAGACCGAAACCACATATGCGGGCTCTCCCGCGGCGTCCGAAACAACCGCAGCGCTGCTGCGTACCCAGACCGTGTTTCCGTCGGCAGACAGGATCCGCCGTTCCATCTTGAGTTCACGGGATTTTCCTGAGAGCAGCCGCTCACGCTCCTCGACGGAACGCGCGCGGTCGTCCGGGTGCAACAGGTCAATGAAGCGCATCTCCATCGTGTCTTCCCGCGAGCGGCCGATCATCCTGAAGAATGCCGGGTTTACGTCCCAGAAACGCCCTGTCGTATCGGTCACGATGATCCCGACCGACGCCGCTGAAAACAGCCGCCGGAATCTTTCTTCACTCTCGCGCAGGGCGGCCTCGCGCTGTTTCAGGTCGGTGATGTCGGTGCGAAGCTCGGCGCATCCGCCGTCATTCATGTGCAGGCTGTGGTTGCGGACCCAACGGCCGTCAAGGAGCTGTTCCTCGGCGTCGGGTGCCGTATCGCTGCCGTCTGCAGAACAGGGTGTGCCGGACTGGCGACCGCCGCGGTCGGCCCCGTTGCGGGAGCTTCCCCGCGGCTCGGAAGTCTCGAAGATCTCGCGGTAGGTTCGACCCAGCTCGACGCGATCGCCGAAGAAACTCTTGTAGGCCTGGTTGAACATCGTCAAGCAGCCGTCGGCGTCGTAGATCGCGAACCCGTCGGGGAGGATTCCGAGTGCCTCTGCGAACCTCGCCCTGTCCCGTTCGGCATCGAGCCGGGCCCTGACCTCGGCGTTGACGTTCACCGATACGCCGCGATACCCGGTGAATACGCCTTCGGTGTCGAACATGGGCTCAGCGTTTGCCACCAGGTGCACCAGGCCGCCATCCGGCCGGCGGCGGGAATAGCGGTAATCCCTGATAGGCTTTCGCGCGCGCAGAAGCTCCATAGTTGCCTGATGGGCCGGACCGTGCTCGGCGTTCTCGAAAATCTCGAGAAGCGAAAGCCCGAGCGTCGATTCGTGCGGCGCGTCGAGATCGTCGTCGAAATAATCGCCGAGCATGTAGTTGATGACCAGGTCGGCGTCGGTTTCCCAGACCCGTGCCCTCGTGGCTTGCGTCAGGAACTCCAGACGTCCGGGGGCTTCGTTCTGCAATGCCATCGATGCCAGGTTCATCGACTCGTCCTCGCGGTTGATCGATGTGTCCACCGTTTCGTGCCTGTCTTTTTTGTGTGCGGCGGAATCCACTTGTCCGGTTGAAACACGTGCAACGACTGCACGCCTTCGTAGATATTAGGTCGGGGGTACCCCGCGAAATACTAGACGGCCGGATAGGTCGGCCACGACCGATGCATAGCCCGTTTGCGACGTTCGTCCGATTACATTTGTCGTGGCCGCGTTCCATAGTATTCACGCAGGTATGCGAGATAGGAAAGGATTCGACCTTGATTCTCGGTAGTACCTCTTTCCGATCCGGCGGCCGGGAGAAGCCCAAGCGGGACCGGGTTCTGGTGGGGCAACTCAAGGTGTTGGTCGTCGACGACGATGCGGTGGTCAACAAATCGATCAGGGACACCTTGGAGAGTTACGGCATGAGCGCTACGGCGGCCTTCGACGGCGTCGAGGCGCTCGCGTGCTTGCGCGCCAGCGTTGTCGACCTGGTCATCTGCGACCTCGTCATGCCCGTCATGGATGGCCTGGAGACGATTGGCGAAATCCAGGCCGCGTATCCTGAAATCAAGATCATCGCGATTTCGGGCGGATCGCCCCGGGGCAAGGGGCCGAGCCTCGATGATGCCTCGGCAGCCGGTGCGGACGCCGTGATGGCCAAACCGCTGAGTGCACGAAAACTCTTGCGGTTGATCGAGGACATCAGGGACCAGCCGTCGCGCCACACGTGTCTTCTGGCTTGAGATCCCGGGCTGACAGACGAAGGACGTGGGAGTCGAGTGAGATGCAGACACGAGACACCGACAGTTCGCCGCGGCCCGGTCCGCACGGCCCGGCCGATACCGGCGCATCGCAGGAAGGCCGCGTCCTGGTCGTCGATGACGATCCCCGCCAACGTTACGAGGTCGCGAGCTGTCTCGCGCGGGCCGGCCTGCAGGTGTTCGAATGTGAGGATGGTGCGGCCGTCCTGGACGGGATCGAAGAGGTTCATCCGCACCTGGTGATCCTCGATATCAACTCGCCTCATCGCGATGGTGACTTGATCGCGCGCGATATCATCGACCGCCATCCTGACGTCAAGATACTCCTGATGACCGGGGACCCGGAACGCGCAAGGAGTGCGAACGAGGCGCACCTCAAGGTTTTCACGGTCATGGAGAAACCGGTGCCGTTGCGCGCACTCGTGCGTTTCGTCACGTCGTCCGTGGCGGCTTCGAAGGAAATTCGCCGCGGCGCGGCACGCGCATTCCGGTATCGCTGAGCGGACCGCAGCCGGACCCCCGGTCAGCTTCGCGGCGAGACGGCGCCGGACCGGGCCAGTCGCGTCACGAAAAGTTCCGTCTTTTTCTCATTGACCGCATAGAGCACGCGCCCGAACCGTTTCGTGTCGGTGGTTGCGAGGTCCGGATACCGGTTGTCGAGCACATACGTGCTGCCGCCGTGTCGAACCAGAAGCACGGCATGTGCGGCGCGCAGTCGCGGATCGATAAAGACCACCACCGACATCTCGTGCGCAGGGATACCGAGCGCGCGCAACGCCTCGTACTTCGCGGTTGCGTAATCCTCGCAATCCCCTGTTCCGCGCCGCATGAACGCCACCGGGGCGGACCAGTCGTCGGCACGGCTGTCGTTTCCGTAAGTCAGCGCGTTGAAGTACCGATGCACAGCACGGATTTTCTCGAGCGGCTGGAGCCGGGCGAATGGCCGCATCTGGCGCGACCACATCGCGCGGTCGGATTCCGACGAGACAAGCCGGTTTCGATGGGTGCTGAGCGCGCCCGCGAACTTCGCCAGGGGCGCGCGTTCGACGATCTGGGTGTGCTGGAGTGCGGCAGTCTCGATCGGGGCGGGCAGGTCGCCGGCTGACGCGCCACTGGCAATCGGCGCCGCGAGGAACAGGAAAGCGCTTGTCAGGCGGAAAAGCGTGCGTGTCATGCACGCAAAATGAAGAATTCAATTAAATCAGATAATTATGCACAAGTGTGGAGTCCGGTTTCCAGACGGATGGACGGGCTCTCCGAAAGGTCGGGACAAGTCCGTCAGGCGTGTCTCCCGGCTACGCCTTTTGTCTAGCGACAGGCCGACAGAGGTCGGGACCCGGACATCTTCGGTTTCAGGAAATTGAGTGCAGCGGACTCGTGCCGTATCGTGCGAGGATTGTCCGACGAGCGAATTACTAACCCTATCCGGGTATGCGATTTTGGTTGCGTTTGCACAAGTGTCGAGCACATGGCGGGTTGCCGATCCGGCAACGTGGCGTGATCTGGTTCGAAGCGCATGAAGAGGATCATCCTGGCTGATGACCATGAGGTTGTCCGGGCTGGCCTTCGCGATGCGCTGGTACACATCGAACCGGATATCGAGGTCCTGGAGGCCGACAGTCTGGACGCGGCCTTAAAGCTCGGCGATGAGGATGAAGTCGCGCTTGTCCTGCTTGATCTGAATATGCCCGGGATGGACGGTGTCGGGGGCGTGGAGCGGATGCTCGCAAAACGACCGGAGGTGCCGGTCGCGGTGGTGTCCGGGTCGGTGCGCCGCCGCGACATGGCATCGGTGATGGCCGTCGGCGCGGCGGGCTTCCTCCCCAAATCCATGAAACTCGACGCGATGGCGAGTGCGGTACGGCTGCTGCTGGCGGGCGAGCGCTACCTTCCGTACGAGTTCATGGCAGAGGAATCCGGCCGCGAGAGGCCGGACGGCGGGCTGACGCCGCGCGAACTCGAAATTCTCGAGGCCATCGGCGAGGGCAAGCCCAACAAGCAGATTGCGCGCGAACTGGAGATCGAGGAGGTCACGGTGAAACTCCACGCGACCAACCTCTTTCGCAAGCTCGAGGTTTCAAACCGGACCGAAGCAGCGATGAAGGGGCGTGAGCTCGGCCTGATCTAGGTGCCGAACCGCGTCAATCATTGTCCTCCTGCCGGTAGGGCAGGTGTTCGGCGTAGGCGTCCATTTCCCAGTCCACCTCGCGTTCCTCCTCGCGGCAGAAGCGTTCGACCGCGTCGCGGAAGCTCTCGTTCGGGATGAAGTGGCCGGAGTAGGTCTGCACCGGTTCGTAGCCGCGCTGGATCTTGTGGGGGCCCTGTGTGCCCGCCTCGACCGTCTTCAAATCGTGTGCGATGGCGTATTCGATGGCCTGGTAGTAGCAGGCCTCGAAATGCAGGAAGCGGAAGTCGCCGAGGCAGCCCCAGTTCCGCCCGTAGAGCGCATCGTCGCCGCGCAGGTTCAGCGCGCCCGCGACCGGAAGCCCTTCGTAGTCCGCCATCACCAGAACGATCTTTTCGCCCAGGCGGTCCTGCGCCGCCTCGAAGAACTCCCGGGTCAGGTAGGGATAGCCCCACTTGCGGTCATAGGTGTCGACGTAGAACTGGTAGAATGCGTCCCAGTGCTCGGGACGGATATCGTCGCCGGACAGCGGCTGTACGGAAATACCCTGTTCGGCGACCTTCTTGCGTTCCTTGCGGATCATCTTGCGCTTCCGGCTGGTCAGCGCGCCGAGGAAGTCGTCGAAACTCCCGTAGCCCCGGTTGTGCCAGTGGAACTGCCGCCCCACGCGCTGGACCCAGTCGGCGACCCCCATCAGCTCGTACTCGCGCCGGGTGCAGAACGTCACGTGGACCGAGGACAACTCCAGCTTCCGGCACACGGTCTCCAGCGCGCGCAGCAGTGTCAGGCGCGCGTCGTCGGAATCGGGCCCGTCACCCGCGAGCAACCTTGGCCCGCCGACCGGCGAGAAGGGGGCGGCGACCTGCATCTTCGGGTAGTAGCGGCCGCCGGCGCGCTCCCAGGCATGGGCCCAGCCGTGATCGAACACATACTCGCCCTGGGAGTGGCTCTTCAGGTAGAGCGGCGCGGCAGCGACGATGTTTCCGTCGCTTTCCTCGACCACGAGATGGTGGGGCAGCCATCCGGCTTCGTTCGTCGCGCAGCCCGTCTCTTCCAGCGCGAGAAGGAAGGGGTAGCTGACAAACGGGTTGCCGCCGCCGGACAGTGTCTCCCAGGTGTCGGCCGGAATGTTCGCGATGTTTTCGACGACGCGGGCGGAAAGTGCTGTGTCTCCGTCGGGCATGGGCGCAGTCTATTCGTTCCTGTCGGGGAATTCGAACTCAAGTGTCGAATGGCCGATATGAAATTCGTCGGCGAGGCAGCGTTTGAGGGCGGCCTTGATCGCCTCCATTTCCGCGATGTCGTCACGCGCGATCACCACATGGGCCTCGAGCGAGCGTCGATGCTCGTCGATGTTCCAGATATGGACATGGTGTACGTCGCGGACCCGGTCAATGCCCTGCAGCCGGTCGGTCACCTCCTCGACGTCGAGTTCGCCGGGCACGGCCTGCATCAGGATGTTGATGACCTTCGGCATCTCGAGCGCGGCGTGGAACAGCACATAGCCGGCGATCACCATGGTGACGACGGCATCGACGAACAGCCAGCCCTCCAGGATGATCAGCGTACCGCCGACGATGACGCCGATCGAGGCGAGCGCGTCCGACACGTTGTGGATGAAGGCTGCGCGGATATTCATCGAGTGGCGCGCCATGGCATAGGTGAGCGCGGCGGTCACGGCATCCACGATGAACGCGATGCCGGCGATGATGACGACCGTCCAGCCCTCGATCGGTTGGGGGTCCAGGAGCCGTTCGACGGCCTCGACGATCAGGAACAGGCCGATGAAGATCAGCCAGGTGAGGTTGAACAGCGCGCCGACCATCTCGGCCCGACCGTGCCCGTAGGTGTGATTGCTATCCGCCGGGCGCCGCGCGATCTTGCGTGCGATCAGCGCGATGGCGAGCGCGGCCGCATCGGACAGGTTGTGGATCGCATCCGCGATGAGGGCGAGGGAGCCGGAGAAGACTCCGCCCACGACCTGCGCAACCGTGAGGAACACATTGACCGCGACCGCCGCGACCAGTCGCCCGTCGCCGCCGGGCGTGTCGGGCGGCGCGGGTCCGTGGGAGTGGGAGTGGTGCAGGCCCAACGGGTCGGTGGCCGGCGCGGCGTCAGTCGACTTCGAGGATGGCTTCGACCTCGACGGCGACGCCGGCGGGCAGGGACGACATCCCGACCGCCGCGCGGGCGTGCGCACCCGCATCGCCGAAGATCGCGACCATCAGGTCCGATGCGCCGTTGACGACGGTGGGCTGGTCCTTGAAATCGTGCGTCGCCGCCACGAAGCCGGTCAGCTTCACGACACGCTTCACCCGGTCGAGGTCGCCGTCCAGCGCCGCTTTCGCCTGGGAAAGGATGGCGAGGGCGCAGGTCAGGGCTGCCTCGGCGCCGGTCTCCGCGTCGAAGTCCTCGCCCAGCCGTCCGATGAAGGCGGGCTTGCCGTCGATCATGGGGATCTGGCCCGAAATAAACAGCAGGTTGCCGCTGCGCACATACGGCACGTAGTTGCCGCCCGGGGTGCTGGCGGGCGGAAGCTCGATCCCGAGTTCGGCGAGTTTGGCGTCGACGGTTCCGGACATGGATTTCTCCTCGCAAAGGTAAGGCGCGAGGATAGCGGGTTCGTGCCGGGGCGGTAAGCCATGGGCGCGAAACGGGCGAAAAAAACCGGGGTGCGCCTACCTTTGCACACCCCGGAGGTCAGGGAGGAGAGTGTGGCCCGGCACCAAGCGGACTGGTGCGGGGCCGACCATCCGGGCCATCGGGGTCCGTCCCGGCCCGAATTCCTCAGCTACACCCGCTGGTTCCGCCGCAGGTGTCGCATTTCAGGCATGTTCCGTTCCTCACAAGCGTGAAGTTTCCGCACTCGGTGCAGGCGTCGCCCTCGTAGCCCTGCAGGCGGGCCTGCCGGATCCGCAGGGAACGTTCTTCCTGCACCACGTATTCGAGATCGAGCTGGGTTTCGCCCTGGCTCGGCATTGCCGTCACAACGGCCTCGACCTCGCCGGTCGCGAGACCGTCGGTGCCTGTCGCCCCGGTCTGGAGGCTGGCCTCCGGTGCCTGCTCGACCTTCTCCAGTTCCCGGCGTCCGCCCTCGATCACGGACAGCGTGCTCTTGCGCACGTAGCCGGTGCTGACGACCGCCTCGGTCAGCGCCCCGGACGATTTCGGCGGCAGCCCGTCGTCGGACTCGCCGCGGCCCATCGTATCGGGCTCGAGGTCGTCAATCTCCACATGTGCGAGGTCGTTGCGACCCAGGTAGCTGATTGCCAGCTCGCGGAAGATGTAGTCGAGGATCGAACTCGCCATCTTGATCGTGTCGTTGCCCTCGACCGGGCCCGACGGCTCGAAGCGCGTGAAGGTGTAGGCGTCCACGAACTCGTCCAGCGGCACGCCGTACTGCAGGCCGATCGACACCGCGATGGCGAAGTTGTTCATCAGCGAGCGGAAGGCGGCGCCCTCCTTGTGCATGTCGAGGAACACCTCGCCGAGCGAGCCGTCGTCGTATTCACCGGTGCGGATATAGACCTTGTGGCCGCCGACGATCGCCTTCTGGGTGTAGCCCTTGCGCCGGTGCGGCAGCTTCTGACGCTCGACCCTGTCGACCTCGCGCTCGATCACGCGCTCGACGATCCGCTCGGCCACGATCTCGGCCCGGCGGCCGTCCGGCGCGTCCATCAGTTCCTCCAGCACGTCCTCCGCCTCGTCCGCGTCGTCGGACAGGAGCTGGGACTGGAGCGGCTGGCTCAGCTTCGAGCCGTCGCGGTAGAGGGCGTTGGCCTTCAGGCCGAGCTTCCACGACAGCATGTAGGCGTCCGCGCAGTCGGAGACCTTCGCCGAATTCGGCATGTTGATTGTTTTCGAGATTGCGCCCGAGATGAACGGCTGGGCTGCCGCCATCATGCGGATGTGGCTTTCGACGGAGAGGAAGCGCTTGCCGATCTTGCCGCACGGGTTGGCGCAGTCGAAGATCGGCAGGTGTTCGTCCTTCAGATGCGGCGCGCCCTCAAGGGTCATGGTGCCGCACGCGTGGTTGTTGGCCGCGGCAATCTGCTCTTCGGTGAAGCCCAGCGCGGCGAGCATGTCGAAGGACATGTCGTCGAGCGCCGTGGCGTCGAGGCCGAGGGTTTCGGTGCAGAACGCCTCACCGAGCGTCCACTTGTTGAAGGCAAAGCGGATGTCGAACGCCGTGCCGAGCCCTTCCTCGACGGCGGCGATCTGCTCGTCACCGAAGCCTTTCTCGGCCAGGGTCGCGTGGTTTACGCCGGGCGCGTCGGCCAGCGAGCCGTGACCCACAGCGTAGCGGGCCATCTCGTCGATCTGCTTCGGTGTGTAGCCGAGGCCCTGCAGGGCCTGCGGCACCATGCGGTTGATGATCTTGAAGTAGCCGCCGCCGGCGAGCTTCTTGAACTTCACCAG
>JAEPNS010000112.1 GCA_017643325.1 Alphaproteobacteria bacterium
CTAGCCTGTGCGCGGATCGGCGCGGTGCACTCGGTGGTGTTTGGCGGCTTCTCGCCGGACTCGATCGCCGGGCGCATCCAGGACTGCGAGTCCACCTTCGTGATCACCGCCGATGAGGGCGTGCGCGGCGGCAGGACCATCCCTCTGAAAGCCAATGTCGACGAGGCGCTGGAACAGTGCCCCGACGTCAAGAACTGCGTGGTGGTCAAGCGCACCGGTGCCGACATCGCGTGGGACCGCGACCGGGACATCTGGTACGACGACCTGACCCAGGACCAGCCCGGCGAATGCCCGCCCGAGGCGATGAACGCGGAAGATCCGCTGTTCATCCTCTACACCTCCGGTTCGACCGGTAAGCCCAAGGGCGTGCTCCACACGACCGGCGGGTACATGGTCTACGCCTCGATGACCCACCAGTATGTCTTCGACTATCACGACGGGGACATCTACTGGTGCACCGCCGACTGCGGCTGGATCACCGGGCACAGCTACATCGTGTACGGCCCGCTGGCGAACGGGGCGACGACCCTGATTTTCGAGGGCGTGCCGAACTTCCCGGACGCGTCGCGCCACTGGGAGGTGTGCGACAAGCACCAGGTCAACATCTACTACACCGCGCCGACGGCAATCCGCGCGCTGATGCGCGAGGGCGACGAGCCGGTGAAGAAGACGTCGCGGGAGTCGATCCGTCTCCTCGGCACGGTCGGCGAGCCGATCAACCCGGAGGCGTGGAACTGGTACAACACCGTCGTCGGCGAGGAGCGCTGCCCGATCGTCGACACGTGGTGGCAGACCGAGACCGGCGGAATCCTGATCACGCCGCTTCCGGGTGCGACCGCGCTGAAGCCCGGTTCCGCCACGCGCCCGTTCTTCGGTATCCAGCCGGAAATCGTCGACGCCGACGGCAACGTCCTCGAGGGCGCAACAGAGGGCAACCTCTGCATCACCGATTCCTGGCCGGGCCAGATGCGCACCGTCTATGGTGACCACGACCGCTTCATCGAGACCTATTTCAAGACCTACCCGGGCAAGTACTTCACCGGCGACGGCTGCCGCCGTGACGATGACGGCTACTACTGGATCACCGGCCGGGTCGACGACGTCATCAACGTGTCGGGTCACCGCATGGGGACGGCCGAGGTCGAGAGCGCGCTGGTGCTGCACGACGCGGTGGCCGAGGCCGCCGTGGTCGGCTACCCGCACGACATCAAGGGGCAGGGCATCTACGCCTATGTCACCCTGAAGCTCGACGCCGAGCCGAGCGAGGACCTGCGGAAGGAACTCGTCCAGTTCGTCCGCAAGGAGATCGGCCCCATCGCGACGCCGGACCTTATCCAGTTCGCGCCGGGCCTGCCGAAGACCCGCTCGGGCAAGATCATGCGCCGCATTCTTCGCAAGATCGCGGAGAACGCCCCCGACCAGCTCGGCGACACGACGACGCTGGCCGACCCGGCGGTGGTCGACGACCTGGTCGAGAACCGGCAGAACAAGTAGGCGCCACCAAGCAAAAGGACCTGTCATGCAAATCGTGATGGTCGAGTTTCATGTCGGCAAGGACAGGGTCGATGCCTGCGTCGAGGCGCTGAAGGGAATCACCGGTACCCTCGTCGCCGAGCAGCCGGAGTTCCACGGCGCCACGCTGCACGTCGAGAAGGACGCCGGTGTCGTGATCAACCGGATGATCTGGGACTCGCACGAGGCCTTCATCGACTTTCGCGATTCCAACGCCGAAAAGATCGGCGAGGTGCTCGGCGAGTTCAGCCCGCAGGGCCGGATGCTCGAGGTGGTTGCGGAAATCGGGCCCACCCACGGGGACTAGACGCCGCCCTTTCTGCGCAGGTGTTCCAGCACGCCGAACAATGCGCGGGCGTCCGCCAGCGCATCGTGCGCGCGGCCCATGGGTTCCAATCCGAAGTACGCGGGAAGCTCCGAGCTCATAAGCTGATCGCCCGTAACCGCACGGATCGGCGGGCTGATGTCGCGCCAGTCGTGCCCGGCGAAGGGGTCGTCGAAGCCCTTCTCCGCGCACTCCTCCGCAATCACCAGATCGTCGCGGCCGTGCGACAGGACCGGCGCGTCGCCGACAAAGGCACGGAACGCCCCGAGCGCATCCGCGACCGCAACTCCCTCGCGGGCGATATCGGCGTTCGTGATCCCCGTGAGTTCCGAGAAGTAGCCGGACAGGCGGGGGTTCAGGGTCGGTGCCACGAGCACCACGAACGCATCCGTCTCCGTTAGCGGCGCGCCGCCGGAGACGCGCACGGCGCCGATCTGCACGATTTCCTTGAATTCGCCGGGCCCGGACCAGTTGCGTGCGTGTGCGCCGACCCACGACGTGTATTCCAGGTCCGCAATCACGAACGCGCCGTCGGGGATCACGCCCATCTTGCGGCCCCCGCGCGCGATACCGATATAGGGCGAAGCCGACGCGGCGTCAGAAATCGACGCAGCGGCCGTCGCGTTCCCAGTCGCCGAAACGGGTCGGCTCGGGACCCTTGGGGCCGCCGATTTCCTTGACCTTCGCACCATCGGCGGGCTTCGGGTCGCCGGAACCCGCCGCATTTCCGGCGCGTTTCGGTGGTGGGGTCTGCTGGCCGTCAGGCACGCGCTCGACGTAGCGCGGGGCGGCGGCGGGCTTGTTTTCGTTGTCCTCGGGCATGGCCCTGATATGGACGATCGGACCGGATTTGCCAAGTCCGGCCGCAACTGGAGACGATCCATGGGCAATTACGTACGCACCGCGATTCTGCTCGCAGCGATGACGGCGATCTTCATGGGTGCGGGCTTTCTGCTCGGCGGCCAGACCGGCATGCTGATCGCGCTCGCGGCCGCTGCGGCGATGAACCTGTTCGCCTGGTGGAATTCCGGCGCGACTGTGCTTCGCTACTACCGTGCTAAGGAGGTCTCCGACCGCAGCCATTCGCTGTATCGGATCGTCGAGCAGCTCGCGGACCGGGACGGCATGCCGATGCCGAAGGTCTACATCATCGACAATCCGCAGCCGAATGCCTTCGCGACCGGCCGCAGCCCGGAGAATGCCTCCGTCGCCGCGACCACGGGCCTGCTGCAACTGATGAACGAACGCGAGGTTGCGGGCGTGATGGCGCACGAGCTGGCGCATGTGAAGAACCGGGACACGCTGATCATGACGGTCACCGCGACCCTTGCGGGTGCGATCTCGATGCTGGCGAACTTCGCGCTCTTTTTCGGCGGAAGCCGCAACAACCCGCTCGGCATTGTCGGTGTGCTGGCCATGATGATCCTCGCGCCGCTTGCCGCGATGCTGGTGCAGATGGCAATCAGCCGGACCCGGGAATACGAGGCGGACGCCGGCGGCGCCGCGATCTGCGGCAATCCCGACTGGCTTGCCGACGCGCTCGAGAAACTCGAGGTCGGGTCGAAGCGGATCGACAACCAGGCCGCCGAACACAACCCGGCAACGGCGCACATGTTCATCGTCAATCCGCTGCACGCGCACAAGCATGACAGCCTTTTCTCGACCCATCCGGCGACGGCCAACCGCGTGGCGCGCCTGCGCGCGATGACCGGAAACGCGGACGAAGCCGCCCCGACGCCGGGCGAACCGTGGAGCGGCGAGCGCAATCCGCGTGCCGTGCGCGGCAGTGTCCCGGGGGCCGGGTCGCGCCGCGGCGCGCGCGGCGGCCCATGGGGCCGATAACCGCGCAGACCGGCTGTTTCACACCAAATCTGGCGCAAAAAGCAGGAATATTGTCCACATCTTGTGCTTGCTACCCCATTTTGTGGTCTTGCCCCCGTATTCCCACATGATCTAGGCTCCGCCTCGGATTTGGGAGCGTTCTGGCCGTGCTTCCGGGGCAAAAACGAACAAACGGACAAGAAGATGTCGTGGACTGACGAACGGGTGACATTGTTGCGGGAATTGTGGGCCAAGGGCCTCAGCGCGAGCCAGATCGCGGTGCAGCTCGGCGGCGTGACGCGAAACGCGGTGATCGGAAAGGCGCACCGGCTGGGGCTGGAAAGCCGTCCGTCACCGATCCGCGGCAACGGGACCGGATCGCGCCGGCGCAACCGCGCCATCGACAGGGCCCTCGAAGCCAAGGCCTTGCGCGGCACCATGGCCGACGAGGAGATCGGCGGCGAGAAGGTCGTGCCCGACGGGGACCGCCACATGCACGAGCCGGCGCTCCCGCCGATTGCCCGGCGCGGCGGCGACGTGAAGAGCTGTCTGTGGCCGATCGGCGACCCGGGCGACGAGGATTTCGGGTTCTGCGAGGATGACACCGTGCCGGGGCGCCCCTACTGCGCCAAGCACTGCGAGGTCGCCTACATCCGCAAGGACAAGAGCGCGGCCTGACCGGCGCCTGACATGGCAACGACGTCAGACGGGCGGGCGCGATCCCGCCCGTTTGTTTTTGCCCGGCTGCCTGTGATCTAAGACCGCATGGCCGACGCCCGCGACATCGCCTGCGACATCCTCGACGTCGTCCTGACCGACGGCGCGCCCATGGACCGGGCGCTCGCATCGCATGGCGGGCTTGCCAACCTCGATCCCCGGGACCGCGCCCAGGCCCGCCGCATCGTCGCGACGGTCCTTCGCAGACTCGGCGAGATCGACGCGGTCCTGCGGACCCTGCTCGACCGGCCGCTGCAGAAACGCCACGGGCGAATCCGAAACGTCCTGCGCATCGGGATCGCGGAACTCCTGTTCCTGGAGACGCCGGCCCATGCGGCAGTCGATGCCGGCGTGCGGGTCGCGGCGAGATACCGGCGCGGTGCGCTCAAGGGACTGGTCAACGCGATCCTGCGCCGCGCCGACCGGGAACGGGACAGGCGGCCCGAGGCCGGACCAGAGTCAAACACACCGAACTGGCTGTTCTCCCGCTGGGTTGACGCCTACGGAGCCGAAACGGCCGGCCGGATCGCCCAAAGCCATCTGATCGAGCCGCCGCTCGACATCACGCTGGCCCGGCAGGACGAGGCCGAACGCTGGGCGGCACGTCTCGCCGCCGAGGCCCTTCCCGGTGGCACGCTGCGCAGGGCCGGCGGCCGTGTTGCGGAACTGGAGGGGTTCGACGACGGTGCCTGGTGGATCCAGGACGCCGCCGCGGCGTTGCCGGTTCGGCTTCTTGGCGAGATCGCCGGCAAGAACGTGATCGACCTGTGCGCAGCGCCCGGCGGGAAAACCCTGCAACTGGCCGCAGCGGGGGCGAACGTGACGGCCGTCGATGTTGCCGACGCGCGGATCGGGTCCCTGCAGGAAAACCTTGCCCGGACCGGCCTCGATGCCGAGATCGTCTGCGCCGACGCCATCGCATGGCGCCCGGAGCGCCCGGCCGACGCCGTGCTGCTCGATGCGCCCTGTACTGCCACCGGCACCATCCGGCGCCACCCGGACATTCCCCATCGCCGACGCCCCGGCGATATCGAGAAGGCCCGGACGCTGCAGGCGCGGTTGCTGGCCGCGGCGCTCGACATGGTGCGGCCGGGCGGTGTGGTCGTCTATGCGGTCTGCTCGCTCGAACCCGAGGAGGGTCCGGACCAGATCTCCACAATCCTCGATGGTGACGCGTCGGTCCGGCTCGATCCGCTCGACCCCGGGGAATGGCCGGAACTGGCCGACACATCACCGCCGGCCGTCACGCCGGACGGCATGCTGCGGACGCTTCCGTGCCACTGGCCGGAGCGGGGCGGCATGGACGGCTTCTTCGCCGCGCGGCTCGTCCGCTCCTGACCGGTTCCAGACGGGTCCGGCTTGCGGCGCAGCGCGCAAATCGGGTACCAGACGGCATGGCTTCGAGCACCGGGGCGCAGCCGCCCGTCCGCATCGCACCGTCCATTCTGGCCGCCGATTTCGCCAACCTCGGCGAAGAGGTCCGCGCGGTCGCCGACGCCGGTGCCGACTGGATTCATATCGACGTCATGGACGGCCACTTTGTGCCGAATCTCACGATCGGACCCGGCGTGGTGAAGGCCCTGCGGCCCCATACCGACCTGCCGTTCGATGTGCATCTGATGATCAGCCCGGTCGACTACATGCTGGAGGCCTTCGCCGAGGCCGGTGCAGACCTGATCTCGCTGCATCCCGAGGCCGGTCCGCACCTTCACCGCTCGCTGCAGACGATCCGGGGCCTCGGCAAGAAATCCGGCGTCGTCCTCAACCCCGCGACACCGGTCGACGCCATCGACCATGTGATGGACATGGTCGACCTGATCCTCGTGATGAGCGTCAACCCGGGCTTCGGCGGCCAGGCCTTCATCGAGAGCCAGCTCGACAAGATCGCCACCCTGCGGGCACGGATAGACAACCATGTCGCCGCCGGTGGCCAGCCGATCGACCTTGAGGTCGATGGCGGCATCGATCGCGAGACAGCGCCACGCGCCATTGCCGCCGGCGCGAATGTGCTCGTGGCCGGCACGGCCACATTCCGAGGCGGACCCGACGCCTACGCGGACAACATTGCCGCAATGCGCGCCGGCTGACCGGGACAGGACGGCGATGAGCGGAAACATGTTCCACGATCTGCGCTACGGCATGGGCAAGCTGCTCTACGCATCGCCGATCTATCGCTACACGCTGGTGGGCCGGACTCCCGCGGAGCTCGCGGCGATCCCGCCGGACGCCTGGCCCGGCAACGCTGAGCGGGGCGCTGCGATCTCTGCCGGTGAGCTTTCGTTTCTCGGCGAGACAGTGCGCGGCGGCGACCTCACCTGGCAGCCGGTCGGCATGTCCGACGCATGGCTGGCCGAGCTCCACGGATTCGACTGGCTGCGTGACCTGCGCGCCGTCGGGGGCGACGCGGCGCGGCGCAAGGCCCGCGACCTGGTCGGGGACTGGATCGAACGCCAGGCCGGATGGCAGGAGATTGCCTGGCGCCCGGACGTGCTGGCGACCCGGCTGCATGCCTGGCTCAGCCATCACGATTTCTTCTGCGCGTCGGCCGATGACGAATACCGCCGCCGCTACCTCGCCAGCATCGCCCGGCAGGCCAAGCACCTCGGCCGGGTCCTGCCCGGCGGTGTCGAGGGCGCAGGGCTAATCCGTGCGGCGAAAGGACTGGTGGCGGCGGGCGTGGCGCTCGAAGGATCGGACGCGTCGGTCCGGCAGGGATTGCGTCAGCTGGATCGTGCCACCGAACGGCAGATCCGGCCCGACGGCGGACACATCTCGCGAGACCCGCAGACACAGGCCGCCGTCCTGCGCGACCTGGTGGACGTGCGCAGCGCGCTGCTCGCCGCGAGCGAGGACATCCCGTCCTTTCTGCTCGCCGCGATCGACCGCGCCAGCCCGTTCCTGCGCATGCTGCGCCACAACGACGGGGGGCTCGCGCTGTTCAACGGCAGCGGCGAGAGCGAGGGCTGGCTTGTCGACATGCTTCTGGCACAGGCCGATGCCCGCGGCCGCGCCCCGATCCGCGCGCCCCACTCCGGTTTTGAGCGCATGGTGGCGAACCGCACGATCGTCCTGCTCGACACCGGCGCCCCGCCCCAGGCCGGCCTCGACAAGGCGGCCCATGCCGGAACGCTGAGCCTCGAGATCTCGATCGGCAAGGAACGGCTGGTCACGAACTGCGGCGCCCGGCCGGGAAACCGCGACCCCTGGGCGTCGGTGCAGCGTTCGACGGCCGCGCACTCCACGATGGTGGTGGACGACACCAATTCCTCCGAGATCCTCCCCGACGGCACCTTCGGCCGACGGCCCCAGAGCGTCACGGCCGAGCGGGACGAGGATGACGGCAACCACTGGGTCTCGGCGAGCCACGATGGCTACGTGCCCGTCTTCGGCCTGACCCACGAGCGGCGGGTTTACCTTGCCGCCAACGGTGACGACATTCGCGGCGAGGACGCGCTGACCCGCTCGGACGCGGGCACCGCCGCCCGCAACGCCCGCGGCTTCGCCCTGCGTTTCCACCTGCACCCGACAGTCCAGGCCTCGCTCGTGCAGAACGGCTCGGCGGTGTTGCTGCGACTGCCGAGCGGCGCGGGATGGCGCCTGATCGCGGAGGGCGGCACGCTGTCACTGGCGGAAAGCGTCTACCTCGGCACCGCCGACGACGTGCGCCGTACCGAGCAGGTGGTTGTCTCCGGAACTCTCGACGCTGACACCGATGCCGCCCGGGTCAAATGGGCCGTCAAGAAAGTTCCGAAGAAGAGCTGAGCAAGAACGATTAGACCGCCGATCTAAATCTTCAGGTTTTGTAGAACCTTTTGACGCTCTTCAGCTTTCCGTCGCTCGCTAGCGAGATATTCCTCCCGCCGCTGCCTTTCAACAGCAAGTTCGTTTTGGAGCTCGTGATGGAGTTTTTGTGTCGCAGGCGAAAGCCATGATTTAAAAAAGTCCAGCACCCTTTGAGCGCTATCTCCGTTCACTTGGACAGAGGCTCTTCGACCGTGAAACTCAAAACGACTTGGGTCACATCCCATCACCGATTGATAGTTGCCCATCGACTGCAAAGCACGGACCCAGCGTGGACTAACCTCTTGATCGAGCTCAATCGTCAATCTGTTATCGTCCCAATCCGCACCGACGACGGTCGGTGGGCTTAAAGCCAGCGGATCATCTACCTCGTTTTCCGGGATTACTGTGGCATCGATTTGTGAGACCTTTTGGTGTGAAAAGTATTCCTGTCGGCCTCTGCTAATTTCGTCACGCACTTCGCGAACCGCACCTGGTCTCCCATTGGGATCTTGCGAAAGCAGCTTTTCCACAATCGCATCAAGATATGAGTGCTCGGGGGAGGCCTTCCCAACAGTCAAATAGTTGGTGCCCTGGGCGACCTGGGACGTAAAAAGCTCGTTGAGAATCAGTCCAAGGGAAAAGAGATCGGACCTTTCGTCCACTTCAGCACCGCGGGTTTTTTGTTCAGGCGATGCGTACTGAAAATTCGCTAAGCGAGCGTTAGTCTTTGTTTCTACCGCCGTTAAAAGGTCCTCTGCCTGAAAGCGCGCGACACCAAAATCAGAAAGCACAATATCTGTTAGGGCATCGCCGACAAGAATGTTTTCTGGCTTCAAGTCTCTGTGCACCACGCCTTTTAGATGAGCCGCCTCCAGACCATCCAAAACCTTTGAGAACA
>JAEPNS010000113.1 GCA_017643325.1 Alphaproteobacteria bacterium
CTGAACGACGAGGCGCTCGACGCGTCGACACAGGAAGCCATTGCCTGCGCACCTTGCGTCTGCGCGCCCTGCGCCATCTGCCGCGTCGAGGACGAAGCGCTTGACGCCCCCGCACAGGACGCTGCTGCATGCATTGGCATGTGCGTCGTCTGCGTTCTTCCTCCCTGCTCCGTGAGCGACGAGCCGATCGAGGTCTCCGCGCAGGACGTCGTTGCATGCCGCCCGTGCTACGTCGAGGACGAGGCGCTCGACCAGCCGGCCCGCGAGGCGGTCATGTGCACCGTCTGTGTGCCGCCGTGTGTCGTCCCATGCGGCGTGAGCGATGAAGCACTCGAATCCCCGGCGCAGGCCGGTCCTCCGTGCTACATCCCTTGCAATGTTTGCCGACCGCCATGCACCGTCAGCGACGAGGCGCTGGATCAGCCGAAACACCAGGCCGGCAACTTCTGCGGAGGCCTCTGCCTTCCCTGCCGCGTTTGCAGCGTCGAGGACGAGGCGCTCGATGCCGCGTCCGAGAACGTCCCGATCTGCTACCCCTGCGCCCCTTGCCGCGTCGAGGACGAGGCACTCGATGCGTCGGGTCCGGAGGCCGTTTCGTGCTGGATCAGCGGCATCTGCCGCGTCGAGGACGAGGCGCTTGACGCCGCTTCCGAAGACGTTCCGATCTGCTACCCCTGCGCCCCTTGCCGCGTCGAGGACGAGGCACTCGAGCAGCCGACCCGCGAGGCCGCGATGTGCACCTTCTGCCGTCCGCCCTGCACCGTCAGCGACGAGGCGCTCGACGAGACGGCCCGCGCGGCCGTGACCTGCTGGCGGGTTTGCAGCGTCAGCGACGAGGCGCTGGACCAGCCGGTACCCCAAGCCATCGGGTTCACGGCCTGCCTTGGTCCGGGCGGCATCTGCCGCGTCGAGGACGAGGGGCTCGACGCCGCTTCCGAGGATGTCCCGCCCTGCGCGATCTGTGTCTATCCCTGCACCGTCGGCGACGAAACGCTCGAACAGCCGGCGCGCAAGGCTACCTTGTGCTTTACCTGCGCTATGCCTCCTTGCGGTCCGCCTGCTTCGTCGGGGACGAGGCGCGATGAACCGGAACAGCATGCTGCGTTCTGCGGGATCACCTATCCCTGCGCCGTCAGCGACGAGGGGCTCGACGAGACGGCCCGCGCGGCCGTGACCTGCTGGCGGGTTTGTACCGTCAGCGACGAGGCGCTTGATGTGCCGGAACGGCACGCAGCAGGGGTGTGTCTTGTGTGTGCACCCTGCAGCGTCCCCCCGAGGCCCCGTCAGGCCGTTTAGCACGCCGTCATAAACGAATTGGCAAGGGGCCGGCCGGTCTTCCGGCCGGCCCTTTTCCTTGGAGTGACCCGCACATGCCCGCGTCCGACAGCACCGCGACGATCATCGACGAGGACGGCTACCCGGTGGACCCCGAGACCGGGCGCAACCTGCCGGCCATGGTCAGTGACAGCATCAACAGCCACGCCATCTGGGCCGCGGCGACGGCGCTGATCCCGATCCCGATGATCGAGGTGCTCACCAACACGACCATGCAGATCCACATGATCTCGCGGCTGTGCGACATCTACGAGGTGAAGTTCTCCGAACAGGCGGTGAAGGCCTCCATCGCGACCTTCGTCGGCGTGGTGGTGCCGGCCGGCAGCATCGGCACGTCGGCCTACTTCGCCGTCCGTGCGATCCCGGTCGTCGGCCCGGTGGTGAGCCTCGCCGTGGCACCGGCCCTGTCGGGCGCGATGACCTGGGCGATCGGCCGGGTGTTCGCCTGGCATTTCGAGCGCGGCGGCTCGCTCGCGGACTTCGACGCCGACGCGGCCGTCGACCGCTTCAAGCGGGAATTCGAGGCCGGGCGCCGGCGCGCGGGCGCATTCGTGAACGGCAACGCGACCCCGGCCTGAGGCCGGACGACGCACGATGTCCATCGAGACCTTTCGTTACACGGCCGGACACGCGGCCGATATCGAGGACGGCCTTGCCGCCTACGGGCTGCAGTCCGGCGGAGAGCACCGCAACGCCTATTTCGACGAAACACTGGCGGCCCCCGACCGGCTGCACGATGCCGTCTTCGCGGCCCGGGACGCCGACCGGCGTCTCGCAATGGCGTTCGTGATGTCGCGCCCGGTGCTCGAGGACGACGGGCGCCTCGTGATGCTGATGCTGCCGCCGGGCGAAAACCGGGAGGGGGACGACGACGCAGCCGCCGCGCTGGGGCACGCGCTGCACGATGCCGCCGGCGCGTTTCTCGCCGAACGCGGCATTTCCCGGGTCGCGCAGTCAATCCAGAGCGACAGCGCCCTGCAGCAGCGCATCGTGGGGGAGCGCGGCTTCGAGATCGTGATGCCCTATCACAACCTGCAATGGCAGGGCGACGACAGCCCGCTCGCCGCGCCGCATGTGGAGGGCGTGACCTACGAGATCTACACCGGCGGCGACCGGAGCACGAACGAGCAGATCGAGGCCCTGTGGAGGCGCGCCTTCGCCACCGAGCCGCTCCACCCGGACCTCTCCCCGGCGTGGATCGAGACGTCGGTCGAGACCCTCGGCATCTGGTACCTGGTCGCGCACGACGAGACCAGCGGCCGCGTCGTCGGCCTGTCGGAGGCCGGGCCGGAGAACTTCTTTTCCGGCATCGCCGTCGCCCGCTCCCACTGGGGCACGAGCCTCGCCGACGCGCTGGTGCTGCGCTCCTGCAACGAGTTCATGTCCCGCGGCCACGACCGGCTCCACTCGATGACCCGCAAGACCAACGCGCCGTCGCTCAAGCTCCAGGACCGCCTGGGCTGGGAGATCTACGCCGACGGCGATATCTGGGTCTCTCCGGAAAGCGCCGGCTAGCACTCGCCGTCCCGCTCGAACACCGCCCCGCATCGCCCCCGGCCATTTCTTCCTTGTGATGTGACAGGTGCTCGTTCAACATCGCCAGAGTCGACTCACCGGTCGGATTGCCCGTGCGGTGATATATCTTTGACAGCGATCAGCGGGAGAATTCGATGGCGGCAGCAGCAGACACGGCCGACGCGGGCGTAATCGAGGCGGACGCGGAGGCGAACGGCGGCAGCCTGACCGCCGAGGCCAGCCAGATCATCCGCCGCCACACGGCCTACGCCGCCGCGGGCGGGCTCGTGGCCATCCCCGTCGTCGAACTGGCGATCTGCACCACCATCCAGCTGCGCATGATCGCGAAGCTGTGCGACGAGTACGGCGTGCGGTTCTCCGAGAACGCCGTGAAGGCGTCCGTCGGCGCGCTGGTCGGCTCCGTCATTCCCATCAGCAGCATCGGCTACTCGGTCTTCGCCGCGGCGCGCAGCGTGCCGGGCGTGGGCCAGATCCTCGGCGTGCTGACCCTGCCGGTCCTGGCCGGCGCGCTGACCTGGGCCGTGGGCCGCGTCTTCGCCTGGCACTTCGCCGGCGGCGGCAGCCTCGAGGATTTCGACGCGGAGGCCGCGAAGGACCGTTTCAAGGAAGAATTCGAGGAAGGCAAGCGCCGCGCCAAGGGCTCGACGTCCTAGACCTTCAACCGATCAACCGCGCGGGGTTCGGCCCGCGCCGCGCCGGCAACGGTGCCAACAGGGAGTTTCGGACATGTCCGACAAATACGATTTCGAAGACCTGAACGACGAGGCGCTCGACGCGTCGACACAGGAAGCCATTGCCTGCGCACCTTGCGTCTGCGCGCCCTGCGCCATATGCCGCGTCGAGGACGAGGCGCTCGACGCCCCGCAGCAGGACGCCACCCCCTGCATAGTCGGTTGCTTTTCTTGCGGTGTGAGCGACGAGGCGCTCGATGCGCCGACCCGGGAAGCCATCGCCTGCAGAGCACCCTGCAACTACTGCGCGCCCTGCAACTTCTGCCGCGTCGAGGACGAGGCGCTAGACGCAGCGACGCAGGACGTCTGGACCTGCGGCGGTGCCTGTGTGCCTTGCGCGCCGTGCCGCGTTGAGGACGAGACGCTGGAATCGCCGGGCCGCGAGGCCGCGCCATGCTGGAGGTTCTGCTCCGTCGAGGACGAGGCACTCGATGCCCCGACGCAAGAAGCGATCGCGTGCTTTCTGCCAGCGTGCAACGTGCCCTGCGGCATCTGCCGCGTCGAGGACGAGGCGCTCGATGCGTCGGGCCCGGAGGCCGTTTCGTGCTGGATCAGCGGCATCTGCCGCGTCGAGGACGAGGCGCTTGAAACGGCAAGCCGGGATATCGTGGTCTGCTCCCCCTGCAACTGCGCCCCGTGCGGCGGCGGCATCTGCGCCAGCGTCGAGGACGAGGCGCTCGACACGACCCAACACGCCGCCGAGATTTGCGCCGCCTGTATCATCCCGCCGCCGTGCCGCGTCGGCGACGAGGCGCTCGAGACAGCGGCCGGGGAAGCGGCCATGACATGCAACTTCTGCGTGATCTGCCGTGTCGACGACGAGCCGCTCGACGCACCGGACCTCCACGCCTACGTCTGCGTGGTGTGCGCGCCGTGCGGCATCCCCTGCGCACCGAGCAACGAGGCCCGCCACGTCCGCTAGCGCAATGCTTCCATGCTATCGAGAACGGGCCGGCCGGGTTTCCGGCCGGCCCGTCGACCATGTCGCTCAAGCTGCCGGCCCTGTCCGGGCCAGCTCAACTCTTTCTGATTGGCATGCCCGGACCTGATCCGGGTATCCCGTCCCGGTTTGCGCCCGGATATCCGGCTCAAGCGCAGGCATGACGACGCAGGGCGGGACTATCCCGCGCTAGGCGGGTTCCTTCTCCGTCCCGCCCCCGGCGTCCGGTTCAGGGGCGCTTTCGGTTTTTCGCGCACCATGCTCGCGGGCGATCAGCGTGTAGACCGCGGGCGTCACGAACAGCGTGAAGAGCGTGCCGACCGTCATGCCGGCCGCGATCACCAGGCCGATGGCGAACCGGCTGTTGGCGCCCGCCCCCGTGGCGATCAGCAGCGGCACCATGGCGACGACCATCGCCGCCGTCGTCATCAGGATCGGGCGCAGGCGCACCGAGGCCGCCTCGGCGATGGCCTCGCGGCGCGAATGGCCTTCCTCGATCTGCAGCTTGTTCGCGAACTCGACCATCAGGATGCCGTGCTTAGCGATCAGGCCGATCAGCGTCACGAGCCCGATCTGGGTGTAGATGTTGATCGAGGTCTGGCCGCTGAGGCCGAGGATGTAGACCGGCAGCAGCGCGCCGAACATCGAGGTCGGCAGGGCGATGAGAATGATGAAGGGGTCGCGGAAGCTCTCGAACTGCGCCGCCAGCACCAGGTAGATCACGATGATCGCGAAGACGAAGGCGACCATCAGGTTGGACCCCTCCTCCACGAACTGCCGACTCTGCCCCTTGTAGTCGTAGGTGTAGCCCTCCGGGAAGGTCTCGTCGGCGGTCTGCTGCAGGAACGCCAGCGCCTCGCCCAGCGTGCGCCCCGGCGCGGGCACACCGGACAGCGTCGCCGCGTTGAGCTGCTGGAAGGATGTCAGCGCGTTCGGCTGCACGCCCATCGAGATGCTCGCCACGGAGGACAGCGGCACGAGGTCGCCGCCGGTCGTGCGCACGTGGTAGCGGCTGAGCCACTCGGTATCGAGGCGGAAGTCGCGCGGTGCCTGCGGGATCACCTCGTAGCTGCGGCCCTCCAGGTTGAAGAAGTTCACGTTGTTGCCGCCCAGCAGGGTGCCCAGCGCCAGCCCGATATCCTGCATCGAGATGCCGAGCAGGTTGGCCTTGTCCTGGTCGATCCGCATGCGCACCTGGGGCGTATTGAACTTCAGGTCGCTGTCGGTGAACAGGAACATCCCGCTCTGCTGTGCGGCGCGCTGCAGGTTCGCCGTCACCTCGGCCAGTTCGCGGAAGTCGCGGGTGGTGGTGACCACGAACTCGACCGGCGTGCCGCCGGACGCGCCCGGCAGCGACGGCGGCTGGAAGCCGATCACCTGCGCGCCGGGATCGAAGAAGAAGGCCGGCTGCAGCTCGGCCAGGACCTGGCCGGCCGTGCGCTCGCGCTCGCCCCAGGGCTTCAGCAGGAAGCCGACGAAGGCCGAGGTCACGCCCTGCATGCCGTTGATCGCGAAGATATGGTCGACCTCCGGGATCTGCGCGAGCTCCTTCTGGAGCCGCGCGGTGGCCTGCTCGACATAGTCGAGGTTGGCGTACTCCGGCGCCTGGACGATCGAGAAGACGATCCCCTGGTCTTCCTGGGGCGCCAGCTCGCTCGGCGTGCCCTGGAACAGCATCGCCGTGAGCGCGACGACCCCCAACAGAACCATGACCGTCAGCAGCCGGAATCCCAGCGTCGCCTCCAGCACGCGGCGGTAGGCATCGCGCAGCCAGCCGAAGAAGCGGTCGACGGCCCGCGCGAAGCGGCCCTCCGCCGAGCTCTGGCTGAGCAGCTGGGCGCACATCATCGGCGACAGGGTCAGCGCGACGATCCCCGACACGATCACCGCGCCCGCCAGCGTCAGCGCGAACTCCAGGAACAGCGCGCCCGTCAGGCCCGACACCAGCGCGATGGGCGCATACACCGCGGCCAGCGTGATGGTCATGGAAATCACCGGCATCGCGATCTCGCGCGCGCCGCGCAGCGCGGCGTCGAACGGCTTCATCCCGTCCTCGATATGCCGGTAGGTGTTCTCCACCACGACGATGGCGTCGTCGACGACGAGGCCGATCGCGAGCACCAGTGCCAGCAGGGTGAGCAGGTTGATCGAGAACCCGAGGATCTGCAGCACCAGCAGCACCCCGATCAGCGACAGCGGGATGGTGACGATCGGGATCAGCGTCGCGCGCAGGTTCCCCAGGAACAGGAAGATCACCACGATCACGATGATCGCCGCCTCCCACAGGGTCTTGATCACCTCGTCGATCGAGGTGCGGATGAACTCGGTGGAATCGTAGGCGATCGACACGGACAGGCCGGGCGGCAGGTCGCGCTCGATGTCCGGCACGAGCGCACGCACATCGTCGATCACCGTGAGCGGGTTGGCGGTCGGCGTCGCGAACACGCCGATGAAGACCGCCGGCAGGCCGTCGAAGCGCGACGAGGAGTTGGCGCTCTGGGGACCGAGTTCCACCGTCGCGATCTCGTTGAGGCGGATCAGCGTTTCGTCGCGCGCCGCGACGACCAGGTTCGAAAACTCCTCGGCCGAGTCCAGCGACGTCTGTGCGTCGACGCTGATCTGCACGAAGTCGCCCTTGATCTCGCCCGCGGCCGACGTGAAGTTGTTCGAGCGCAGCGCGCTTGCCACGTCGACCGGCGTCACGCCCAGCGCCGCCATGCGCACCGGGTCCAGCCAGATCCGCATCGAGAAGTTCTGGCCGCCCAGGATCTGGGCGTTCGCCACCCCGTCGATGGTCTGCAGCCGGGGCTGGACCACCCGGTTCAGGTAGTCCGTGATCTGGGGCGCGGTCATCACGTCGGATTCGAACGACAGGTAGAACAGCGCCGTGGTGTCGCCGGTCTGTTTCGACACGATCGGGTCCGATGCCTCTGCCGGCAGCAGGTCGAGCACCTGGTTGACCTTCGACAGCACGTCGGTCGCCGCACGGTCGGCGTTGGCATTGAGGTTCAGGTTGAGCGTGACCGTCGACACGCCCTGGCGCGAGGTCGACACGATGGTGTCGATCCCCTCGGCGCTGGCGACCGCCTTCTCGATCTGGGTCGTGATGAAACCCTTGATGACGTCGGCATTCGCGCCCGGATAGGCCGTCGTGATGGTGATCGTCGTGTTGGACAGCTCCGGGTACTGCCGGATCTGGAGCGACTGCAGGGCCTGCAGGCCGCCAAGCAGGATGAGCAGGCTGACGACCGTCGACAGGACGGGCCGCTGGACGAAGATATCGGTGAATCGCATCGCCGCGCCCCTAGGAACGCGGCCGCGTTGCAGGCGCCTCGATCGCGGGTTCCTTGGACAGGCGGACCTTCTGCCCGTTGAAGATCTTGTTCTGCCCGGCAATGACCACCATTTCGCCGGCCTTCACCCCGTCGGCGATGACGATCGTTTCGCCCCGCTGCTCGCCGACCGTCACGCGGCGCTGCTCCAGCGTGTAGACCGGACCGCCCTGGGCCTGGCTCGCGTTCCCGCCGGCGGGGGCCGGATCGGGCTTTGCCACGAACACCGTGTCGCCGACGAGACTGATGGTCACGCCCGTGCGCGGCACGGTCACGACGTCCGTCGTGCGCGAATCGATGACGCGCAGGCTGGCGAACATGCCCGGCAGCAGCTTGCGGTTCGGGTTCGGGAAGCTCGCGCGCACCAGGATGTTGCGGGTCGACTGGTTGACCCGCGTGTCGACGGTCTCGATCTTGCCGTTGAAGGTCTCGCCCGGAACTGCGTCCACCGTCGCATTGACGGTGTCGCCCACCGCGACGTCCTTCAGCCGGTTCTCGGGAAGCGGGAAGTCGATATAGATCGGGTCGAGCTGCTGAAGGCTGACGAGGGTCTCGCCGGCGGACACATACTGGCCGATATCGACCTGCCGGATGCCGAGATACCCCGCAAAGGGCGCGTCGATCTTCTTCTCCGCGATCAGCGCGTTGATGCGCTCGACCTCGGCGCGGTCGTTGTCGCGCTTGGCGATGGCGTCGTCCAGGCTCTGGCCGGACGCGACACCGCGCTTGTTCAGCTCGCGCTGGCGCTGCAGCTGCCGGCCGGATTCCCGCAGGCTCGCCTGCGCGGCCTCCAGCTCGGCTGTCTCGGTCGTCAGGTTCATCTCCACAAGCGGATCGCCCGCGTCGACCTGGGCGCCCGACTCGAACAGGATTTCCGCCACCGTCCCCGGCACCTCCGCGGCCACGTTCACGCCCTGGCGCGCGGTCACGGTGCCGATGGCGGGCACGGAGGCCTGCCAGGATTCCGACTTCGCGGCGACCGCGGACACCACGGCCGGCGGACGCTGCTGCCCGGCCCCGGCCGAAGCCGACTGTCCGGGCTTCCACACATACTGGTAGTACGCGAACCCGCCGACAACCACCGCGATCACGGCCAGTCCTACAATGTATATAAGGCCCCGTTTCATCTCGCCCCGAAATTCCTGTTGAGCTATCCGGCCGGATCGCGGACCGC